>CAIWHY010000405.1 GCA_903912585.1 uncultured Thermoleophilia bacterium
CGGCGAGCAGCGCGCCGGCGACCGCGTCCGGGGTGAAGCAGCGCCGGTACGTGGCCAACGCGGCGGCCCCGAGCCGCGCCCGCTCATCTTCGTCCTGCAGGCGCTCGAGGGCGGCCGCGAGCGCGGCGACGTCGCCCGCCGGTACAAGGAGCGCGTCCTCGCCGTCGTGCAGCGCCTCACGGATGCCGGGCGTGTCGGCCGTCACCACGGGCCGCCCGCAGGCGAGCGCGTCGTAGACCTTGTTGGGGACGACCCGCGCCGCCTTGTCGGAGGCGCCGAACACGCCCAGGCACACGTCCGCGGCAAGCGTGCGCGCCCGCAACTCGTCCATCGACAGCACGCCCAGCCAGTCGACGTTGGTGAGGCCACGGCGGGCGATGTCGTCGCGCAAGGCCGCGGAGAGCTGGCCCTCGCCCGCGAGGACGAAGCGGATGGGCTCCGCACGCAGGAGGTCGGCGGCGGCGAGCACGGTCTCGGCACCATGCAGCGGGCTCCATTTGCCGTACTGGAAGACGGTGACCGGGTCGTCCGCGCCGCGCGCCGTCGCCGCGCCGTCCGCCCGAGGCTCCGGGCGCGCGCCGACCGGCACGACCGCGACGCGCCGCCTCGGCAGGCTGAACTCGGCCTGGTAGTAGGCGGCGTGCTCGCGCGTGTCGGCGAGGACGAGGTCGGGGAGCGCGAACGCGACCCGGTCGACGCCGCGGATCGCGCCGGATTTCCAGCCTCCGGCGGCCACGAGCCCGCGGTCGCCGGCGAACGTGTCCCACAGGGAGACGAGCGGGTCGAAGACGAGGCGCGCGCGCCGCAGGGCGGCGAGCGCGCGCCCGAACGGCACGAGGAAGTATCCGGGATAGCCCACGACGACCGCGTCGACGCTCAGGTGCCGCTGGTGCTGCCCCAGGAGGCGCACGTGCGCCGCGGCCACGCCTGCGGCGAGCCGCGCAGCGCCGGCCGGGGTCGCCATCTGCGCCGCCGGCAGAGACGGCAGCGGCGCCTGGAACTCGTGGACGGTCACGCCGAGCCGGCGCAGCCCGTCGATGAGCACGGCGTTGCGTGGATAGGCCGGGTCGTAGGTGCCGAAGTACGCGACGGCGCGGGTCACTGCCGGTCGGCCACGCCCGGGGCGACGCCGGCAGGAGCACCGGCAGCATCGGCCGGGAGGGAGCCCGCCGCGGCCACGACCAGGGCGGCCGTCGCGGCGGCGGGCTTGGACGAGCCGGGCGCCGCCGGGCCGGCCGCGGCGCTCATCACGGCGATCCCGCCCTCGACGATCCGCGCGACCTGAGCCGGATCGGGACCGCCGCGGGCGCGCGAGTTGGCGATGAGCTCGCCGATGAGCCCCAGGGAGAGCAGCTGGACGCCCACGATGATCGCCAGCGCACCGAGCAGCAGCAGCGGCCGCTGGCCGATGGGATGACCGAAGACGAGCTTGTCCACCGTGAGATACAGCTCGACAAGGATGCCGATGAGGATGAGGAGCGTGCCGATCCCTCCGAACAGATGCTGGGGGCGATGCTGGTAGCGGCCCAGGAACAGCACCGTCATGAGATCGAGGTAGCCGCGCAGGTAGCGCTGCCAGCCGTACTTCGAGCGGCCCGCGGTGCGGCGGCGGTGGCTGACCTTCTCTTCGGTGACACGGAAGCCCGCCTGCGCGGCGACGACCGGGATGTAGCGGTGCTGCTCGCCGTAGACGTAGATGGTGTCGACGACTTCGCGCCGGTAGGACTTGAGACCGCAGTTGAAGTCGTGCAGCGGGATCCCCGTGGTGCGACGCACGGTCCAGTTGAAGAGACGGGACGGCAGCGTCTTGTTGAGCGGGTCCTGACGGCTCTGCTTCCAGCCCGAGACCAGGTCGTAGCCGTCGTCGAGCGGCGCGATGAGCCGCGGGATCTCCGCCGGGTCGTCCTGACGGTCGCCGTCCATCGTGACGACGAAGTCGCCGCGGCACTCGGCGAACCCGTGCGAGAGCGCCGCCGCCTTGCCGAAGTTGCGCCGCAGCTTGACGATGCGTACGTCGCCGCGCGGCGCGGCGAGCTGCTGCATCACTGCGAACGAGCCGTCGGTGGAGCCGTCGTCGACGAAGACGATCTCGTACTCGAGGCCGGCGGCCCGCAGCGACTCGTCGATCTCGGCGACGAGGGGCTCGAGGCTGTCGGCCTCGTTGTATACAGGGATGACGAGTGAGAGGAGGCCTGCCATTTCGGCTTCCTAGGATACATCGTCGGGCGGGCAAGATGCGGCGGCGGCCCTTGGGCAGCCGCCGCCGGCCTCAGGCCGGGTGCTCGAAAGGCGCGCCCACAGGCCCGCCGTCATCCGGCAGGAAGCGCGCGTCCCGCTCGTCCGCCGCGAGCACTCCGCGGGCGCGGCGGACGACCACCCTGGCCTCGACGGTCACGTCGCTTCTCAGCAGTGCCGCGAGGCGCGGGTTGTCGAACTTCAGCTTCACGCCGAAGGACTCGGCCTCGCCGGCGCCGTCCGATCTCGAAGCGGGGGCGTCTTGTCGGCCATGCCGACGCTATCGACGATCTCACGCATTCCTAACAGCAAGGATGGTCGGATGTTCTATTCTCTTGCGCCGGCGCGCGTCGCGCACGAACCGCCGGTGCGACGGCTGCGGCAGGCTCGCACGTGAACCTCGGGCGGCCGGCGCGCGTTCCCGGGACAGGCAGCGCACGCGCCCCGCGGCGATGTGGTGGTCGGCCTGCGGGCGTCTTGGTAGCATGGTCGTTCCCCCCCATCCGGGGAACGACGTGGAGGAAGTCGATGGGAAAGCGTATCTGGCTCGCGGTCGCGGTCGCGATACTCTTCGCCGCGAGCGCCGTGGCGGGGCTCGCCGGCGCGTCTCCCAGGCACGCCTCGGACGCACGTCCCGAGACCGTGACGCGGGGCCTGGACTACCTCCACTCGCAGCAGCAGTCCACGGGCGACTTCGGGACCTCGGAGAACACGATCTGGGGCATCCTCGGAGCGGTCGCCAGCGGCGAACGTATCGATTCCAGGTTCTGGACGATCGGCGGCACCACGCCGTTCGCTTTCCTTCAGGCGAGCGACCTCAAGAAGGAGGCCACCGCCGCCGGCGTGAACGCCCCGGCGTACTACTCCCTCGCGATCATGGCGTACGTGGCCTCTGGGCAGAAGGACGCCTTGGCTACCGCGGGAACGCCCGCAGTCGATCTGCTCGCCGAGCTCTACCAGTATCAGGACATGACCGACGGCTCGCCCTACAAGGGCCGCTTCTCGCCCGCCTCGCGCAACCCTACGGACCAGGCGGTGGATACCACAGCCTGGGCCATCTTGGCGATGGCGGCTGCCGGCGGCGACCAGGCTCGTCTCGCCGCCGCCGTGGACTGGCTCGCCGGGCAGCAGAACGGCGACGGCGGGTTCCCCGCTGACCAGTACTCGGCCAGCTCCAACGTCGAAGACACGGCGCTGGTCATCCAGGCCTTCGTCGCCGCCGGCAAGCCCGCGAGCGACCCCCTCATCCAGGGGTCGGCGAGCAATCCCGGCGCCCGCAAATTCCTCCTCGACAACCAGCGGCCAGACGGAGGGTTTCCCTACGTTGCGGGGGGGCCCGCGACCGACGGGACGTCCACTGCCGCCGCCGTCCAGGCGATCGTGGCCATGGGCGAGGATCCCACCGCCTGGAAGTACGGCTCCACCGAGAGCTCGCCTGCGAGCGCCCTGGCCGGTCTGCAGCTCCAGACCGGCGCCTACCAGGACTCGACCGGTGACGCGAGCACGCGGGTCACCCTGACGAGCTGGACCTTGACCGCGCTCATGGACAAGCCTTTCTCGACCTACCCCAAAGATCTGGGCACGAAGTTCCCCGGCTTCGTATCCAAGCCTCAGATAACCTCGGCTCGCCCGGCCGACCACGCCAAGTTCACCGGTACTCACTCTGTGCTCATACAGGCCAAGTACACTGACGGGACCAAGCCCGGCCGGGTGGGCACCGGCGTGAACGCCAAGGCCTGCCGCGTCTACGTCGACGACGCCGGCCGCACGAGTCGCGCGAAGATCGGGAGCAGCAGCCTGCGTCTGCAGCTCAAGAACGTGCCCAACGGGACGCACACATATAAGCTGCACATCGTGGACAACGCCGGCAACGCACAGGAGCTCACACGAACGTTCACGATAGCCGTGCCGTCCCCGACACCGTCCCCGACGCCGACGACGGCTCCGACGTACACGCCACCCTACGTGCCGCCGAGCACCGCGCCGACGCCGTCCACGACGCTGTACCCGACGCCCTCGGATTCGGGGTCACCGTACCCCGACTCGTCGAGCTCGCCCGCCCCGGGCACCGTCAGCGGAGCGCCGATCCCCTCGCCCAGCCCGTCGAGCGGCCTTGCCGCCGGAGTGACGGTCGGGAGCGCCAGCGCCGGCGGTTTTGTGGGCGCCATGCTGCTCGCCATGCTCCCCATCGGAGCCGCCATGTCGTTCCTGGTCATCAGCCGTCGCGAGCACGCGCTCGGCGGCGCCGGTGAGGGTAGGGTACTGGGCGAAGGCGGCAGTCCGTGGGACCGCCTCAAGCATCGTGTCAAGAATCTGAAGGATCTCGCAAAGCGCGCAGGGAGATAGGCAGCCCGTGAACGAACTTCAACGGATCATCTACGACGCGTCCCGGATCCTGCTATGGCCGGTGCTGGTCGCGACGGTCATCTGCTTCGTCTGGGTGCTCATCGAATCCGGGTTCCTGCTGTACGAGCTCTGGCTTCGCTTCCGCTACCGCGACCTCGACGCTCTCGAGGCGCGCACGCTCAAGGCGCGCAAAGCGTTCGAGGACGGCAAGCCGCGCACGGCCTACCGGTATCTGCAGGAGAACAACTACTCCATCGTCGTCGCGCGCTTCCTCTTCGACCTCATCCGCAATTATCAGACCGAGCGTCTCGCGGCCAAGCCGCTCAAGCTGCTGCAAGAGTACGAGTTCTACACGCTCAAACGCCTGGAACGCACGCGCATCCTGGTGCGCATCGGCCCGATGCTCGGCCTCATGGGCACGCTGATCCCGCTCTCGCCCGCGCTCCTCGGCCTCGCCACCGGACACACGACGAACCTGCTCTTCAACATCACGACCGCCTTCTCGGTCACCGTGATCGGCTTGCTCATCGGCGGCCTTGCCTTCGTGATCAGCATCGTCCGCGACCGCATGTACGCACAGGACGTCAGCGACATGGAGTACCTCCTGGAGCTCCTGGAGGGCGGCGGCGGCCGGCTGCAGTCCGGTCGCCGGCGCGACAAGAAGGGTGTGTGGGACGCTGAGCCGGAGATCTCGTACGACGTGGCCGACGCCGATATCGAGAAGACGCAGGCGATCCCGGTGCTGGCGGAGATACCCAGCGAACCGCTGATCCCGGTCGTCTCCAGCGGCAACGGCGGCAACGCCGTCGGCAGCCGTTCCGGGGGCTTCCCGAAGGTCGCTGCCGCGACCGCTGCGGACCCGGGGGGCGCCGCGCCGCCACTCACGTTCGACGACCCCGCGATGGACTGGAAACACGACGAAGACCCCTTCGCCGACCTCGGGCCCGTCGACGCGACGCCGCCAGCCGGAGGCGAGTCCGCGCCCGGCGTCGGCGACGCGACTCGCGGCAGCTGAGAGCATCGTGCCGGCGTCAGACGACCATCCCACGATCCGGAACCTGGGCACGGTGTACGAGCCCCGGGACGAAGGGCTGCGCTACATGCGCAGGCGGCGTCTGGGCACGGCCGACCGCAACGGTGACCCGCTCGACGGCGTCGTGAATCTCTTTTACGTCGCCATCGTTCTCGCGGTGGCCTTTCTCGTCGCCGCCCTCTGGGCCACCGGCCTCGGCGGCCTGCTCTCGAACGCCAGCAGCATGACCATCGTCACGAACCCGGGAACGCCGCAGATGCGAGTCTTCGTCAAGAGCGGCGACACGATCCGGATGGTGCACACGCCAGCAGGCTCGCAGGCACAGGGCGTCGGGACGCTGGTCGGATCGTTCTACAGGCTGGCCGACGGCACGCTCATCTATGTGCCGGGGGGGAGCCCGGCGCCGGCGGGCTCCACGGCAGTGCCGGGCGCAACGCCCAGTTCCACAGCGACTCCGTCCCCGACCACGACCGACTACCCGACGACCAACCCGTACGCCTCGCCGACGCCGAGCGACTCGGCATCCACAGCGCCGGCTCCTTCGTCGACGCCGTCTCCCTGACCGATCGAGCGCTGGGTGAGGCGCGCGGGTAGCGGCCTCAGCCGCCGAGCGAGCGCAGCAAGGCCACCAGCCGGTCCAGTTCCGCCTTGCTCTTGAACGCGATCTGGATCGTGCCGCCGCGCTTGCCGGAGCGGATGCGGACCGGCGCTTCCAGGACACCGTAGAGCTCGTCGACGACGTCGGTGAAGTCGGCTGCGGCGGGTGGCTGCGCCTGCGGCGCGGCCACTTCCGGCGGCCCCTCGCCGAGCTTCCGCACGAGGGCCTCGGTCTGGCGCACGGTGAGACCCTCTGCCGCCACCAGGCGCGCGACCTTGCGGCGCTGCCCGTGATCGGGCAGCCCGAGGAGCGCGCGCCCGTGACCCTCTGTCAGCTCGCCCTGCTCGATCATGCGCTGCACGTCATCGGGCAGCTCGAGCAAGCGCAGCAGGTTGGTCACCGCCACGCGGCTGCGCCCTACCAGCTCGCCGACGCGCTGCTGCGTGAGCCCGAACTCGTCGACGAGCGCCGCGTACGCCTGCGCCTCCTCGATGCTGTTGAGGTCCTCGCGCGCGACGTTCTCGGCGAGCGCGATCTCGAGCGAGGCGGCCTCGTCCGCGGGGCGCACGAGCGCCGGGATGTGGTCGAGGCCAGCGATCCGCGCGGCGCGCAGGCGCCGCTCGCCGGCGATGAGCTCGAAGTGTGGTACGAGGACCGGCTCGCCGTGAGGCACGCCCCGCGTGCCGGCAGAGCCGGCGGGATCCGCAGCGGCGGACCCGGCTGCGTCCGCTCCGCCGGCCTCCGGAAGGCCGCCCGCTGCCGGCGCCGCCGGCTGCAGCGGCCGCACGACCACCGGCTGCACCACGCCGAGAGCGCGGATCGAGGCGGCGAGCTCCTGCAGTTCGTCCTCCGCGAACGACCGGCGCGGCTGGCGCCGGTTCACGGTGATCAGGTCGAGCGGGATCTCGCGTAGCCGGCTCTCGCCGGCGCCGGCGGCGCGCGAAAGCGCCGGCCTGCCCTCGCCGATGAGCGCGCCCAGACCCTTGCCCAGAGCTTTCTTGCTAGTCACGGGACACGACCTCCTTGGCGAGATCGAAGTAGGCGTCGCTGCCGGCGCAGGTGGCATCGTAGCGCGAGATGGGGAGGCCGTGACTGGGCGCTTCGCTGAGCCTCACGTTACGCGGGACGACGGTGTCGAAGACGTATTGGCCGAGGTGCGCGCGAACCTCCGCGGCGACCTCGCGACCGAGGCGCGTGCGCCCATCGTACATGGTGACGACGACGCCGAGGATGTCGAGCTCCGGGTTGAGATGTTCCTGCACCAGGGCGACGGTGTCGAGCAGCTGGGCGAGCCCTTCGAGGGCGTAGTACTCGGACTGCACGGGGATCAGGACCTCCCGCGCGGCCACCAGCGCATTGATCGTGAGCACGCCCAACGAGGGTGGGCAATCGATGAAGACGAAGTCGTGGCGGTCGACGTGGCCGGTGAGGGCGTACTCGAGCACGTACTCGTTGCGCGGCGCGCCGGCGAGCTCTACGACTGCGCCGGCGAGGTCGGGGCAGGCCGGCAGAAGCGAGAGATGTTCGATCGCCGTCGGTACGGTGGACTCGCTCACGCCGGCGGCGCCGCCCAGCACCCCGTAGCTGGTCAGTCTCGGGTCCGCGGGACGCACCCCCAGCCCCGCCGAGGCGTTGGCCTGCGGGTCCAGGTCCAGCAACAGCACGTCGAACTGCGCCTCCGCGAGGCACGCGGCGAGGTTGACGGCGGTGGTGGTCTTGCCGACTCCGCCCTTCTGGTTGGTCACGGCGATGACGCGAGTCAACGGGCTCCCTTCGGGGCACCGATACTAGCAGATGGCGCGCGCCGGCCGGCGCGCGCAGAGGCGGCCCGACGGAAGCCGGGCGAGGCCCGAAGTGACTGCGCCCCGCCGACGCCCGCGAGCGGATTCAGGTCGCGAGAGGCCGCTTGGCGGCCATGCCCTCGCGGCGCGGGAAGCGATCCGGCGTCGGCGCGATCTTCTCGTACACGACGCAGACGGATTGCTCGAGGGGCGAGCGCTCCAGGCGCACGACGGGGCCGGCCGCCAAGCCGCACAGGCCGGCGGCGATCTCGCCGGCCGGGCCTTCTTCGTCGACTGCCGACGCGGTCTTGCTCGCGAGGAGGACGCCGCCGGGGGCGAGCAGCGGAGCGGTCAGCTCCACGAGCACCGGCAGCGGCGCCACGGCGCGCGCCAGCACGACCGCGGCTGCCTCCCGTCCGGGTGGACGGGCGGCGTACCGTTCGCTGCGCGCGCATTCGACATGCGCGCGCCCCGCGATGCCGGCTGCGTCCGCCGCCGCCTCGAGAAAGTCGCACTTGCGCGCCGCCGCCTCGAGGAGCGTCAGCTCCACCGAGGGCAGGGCGACGGCCAGAGGGATGCCGGGGATGCCGGCGCCGGCTCCCAGATCGAGCCAGCCGGCGCCCGCCCGCTCGCGCACGAAGGAGACGTCGAGCATGGCCAGCGAGTCACCGAGGAGCGTCTCGACGATCTCCGCGCGCGAGCGCAGACCAGTCACGTTGGCGCGCTTCCAGCCGGAGAGCAATTCGACATACGCCTCGAGCGCGGCCACCTGCGCGCTATCGAGCGCGAAGCGCTCGGCGAGAGCGGAAAGAGTGAGCGGACCGGCCATTCCGGCAGGTTACCACGGGCCCGACCTGAGCCGGCAGGCACGAGCGCTAGTAGCGGAAAGGAGCGCCAGGAGCAGGCAGGATCGCGGGAGCAGGCTGGATAGCCGGGGCAGGCTGGATCAGCCCCCGGCCAAGTGCCGGCGGCTCGCTCGGTCAGGCTGGCACCGGCTCCTCGACGAGATCGGCCAGCTTCTTCTGCAGCGTCAGGTAGAACGTGCTCAGCGGGAACTCATCGTCGAGCACCCGGTCGATCCAGGCTCGCGGGTCGGCCTCGTCCGAACGCACGCGCGCCTCCTTGCGCCACGCCGAGTCGATATTGGGCTCCACGAACTCGGCGATCAGATCGTGGGCCGCGGCCCAGTAGGAGACCTTGCTCATGTCGATGCCGCGGCGGTAGAGGGCGTCGACGCGCTCGCGCAGCCCCGCGACGCCCTCCTCGAGATGCCGCCACTCGATCGTCAGCCGGTTGTCGCTCCAGCCCAGGATGCCGGCCTGATGCAGATAGGCGAACAGCAGTTGCCCCCCGAGGCCGTCGTAGTTGCGCACGCGGCCGCCGGCGATGGGGAAGCGCAGGATGCGGTCGAACAGGATCGCGTAGCGCACGTAGCGCGCGAAGGCGAAGCCCTCGCGCAGGAGCTCGCCGGCGCTGGCGAAGGTGGCGAGGTCGACGCGCAGTTCCTCGAGCGAGTACATCCAGTACGGCAGCCGCTGACGGATCATGAACGGGTCGAACGGCAGGTCTCCGTGGCTGTGCCAGCGGTCGTGGATGAGGTCCCACATCACGTAGGTCTCGAGGGCCAGCCCCGGCGACGACGCCAGCGCGGCGGCGTCCGGCGGCAGGGCGATGCGCAGGACCCTGGCGCCCTCCAGCACGGCGCGCCGGAACCGGGCGCTCTCACGGTCGCAGAAGATGCCGCCGAAGTTGTTGGTCGGGCGTGCGGCGAGACTGACCGTCTCGGGGAACAGCACCGCGCACTCGCTGTCGTACCCGTCGGTGTTGTCCACCAACTGGACCGGCACGAACTTGTCGTTGTCGTAGCGCTCGCTCTCGAGCCGAGCCACGAAGTCGGGCCAGGGCGTGCGCGTGATGAGCGCCTCGAAGCGGGTCTGCGAGGAGCCGTTGGGCGTGTACATCGGGAACACGACGAGGTGCTCGATGCCGTCGCGGCGCTGCTGCTCGGGGCGGAACAAGGCGAGGGAGGCGGTGAAGTCCGGCCTGCCGAAGCCCCCGGCGACCCAGGCGCGCAAGTCCGCCGGCACCTGCTCGAGATAGGCGCGCTGGTGCGGGAATCGCGGCGCCAGCGCGGCGATGCTCTCGATCATCGCCTCGACGTGGGCGCGGGCGTCATCCGTGCCGTGGCGCGCCACGTCGATCTCGCCCTTGGGCTCCTGGAGCGCGCGCACGGCGTTGGTCGCCTCCTTGAGGCGCAGCCAGGCGGGATCGTCCGCCGCCGGGGACACCAGAGAGACGGCTTCCACGCGGAAGGCGGCGATGCTCGCCCAGTAGACGATGTTGAGCCAGAGCTGCCGGTGGTCGTGACGGCCAACTAGCAGGTCGCCGAACAGGTCCGCGTCGGCGGCGACCACCACGCGGCCGGCGCCGTGACTCGCCGCGGCGAGGAGGCCGGCGGCCGGCGGCTCGACCTCCGCGCCGGTGCGCAGCACGATGGCCCCCGGCTCGCCCGCCGTCACGATGCCGGCACGGTAGAAGACGACGTCGCCGGCCAGGTGCAGCAACTCCGGCGCGCCGGTCCCCGGCGCCGGCTGTGCGCCGATCCAGTCCGGCGGCTCGCCGTCGCGCTCGAAGTCGAGCGCCGTCTCGTTCTCGAGCCGCAGGCCGTAGGGCGCCACGACTTCGTTGAGATTGGCGCCGTACTTGTCCTCTTCGGACTCGCCGAGCACGATGAGGCCGCCGCCGCCCGAGACGAACCGTTCGATCGCCTCCACCTCGCCGGCGCTCAACCGCGGCGAGCCTGCGCCGACCGTGCGCTCCCATTTGGCTTCGGACGGGTGAGCGATGACCAGCACGTCGACGGCCGCGAGGACCACGTCGTCCAGCGGCCCCGCGGCGTGGACGGCCACCTCGAAATCGCGCTCGTCCAGCGCGGCAGCCGCGGCAGCATAGGAACTCGCCGCGGGATGGGCGGGGCGCATCGCGGCGGCGGCCTCCGGGCGGATCGACCAGGCCTCACCGTGAAATTCGTCGAACAGGACGCGCGCCACCTTGCGCCGCCTCATCGCGGTCAGCATCGCTTTCTCCTCACTCGCCGTCTCTCGGGTGGAGCACGGATCGTCCGACGGCTCTCTGTGAGGAGGTTGTTCCGTGGGCCGACCAGCCACTAAACCAGTCGCCGTGCCCGGGAGGATCACTGCACGAGGTACCGAGGAAGGACGTAGCTCGCCGCTGCCTGCAAGACGAGGAGAGGACTGAGCGGCCGGGAAAGAGGGGCGCGCCGCGCGGCGCTACGCGTCGCGGCGCTTGGCGAGGAAGAGGACGGTGCCGCCGCCGTCCGGCTTGCGCAGGTCGAACTCGTCGACGACGGCGCGGATGATCGAGATGCCCATGCCGCCGTCCGCGAGCCCGATCTCCGGCATGCTCTGACACTCGGGGCAGTCGACATCGTCCTCGTGGAACCCGCCGCCCTCGTCACGTATCTCGATGGTCACGCGGTCCCGATGCATGTTGAAGGCGAGATGGACTTGGCCTTCGTCGTGATCGTAGGCGTGCCGCACGGAGTTGGAGCACGCCTCGGTGAGCGCCAGCTTGAGGTCCGCGACCGCGTCTTCCGAGAAGCCACCGCGCGAGCGCAGCAGCCCCGTCAACGCCAAACGGCCGAGCACCACGTACTCGGCCTTGGCCGGAATATCGAGCTTCACGAAGTCGTCCACAGTGACGAATCCTAACGATTCACACGCCGCCTGGCCACCCCGACCTCACTTGATGCGTGTCCTCACGTTCACGTTCTCGCCACACATCGAGCACAGTGTTCCCCTCAGCGCGGCATCCTCAACCGCGTGGCCAGTCCGCCTCACGAGCAGGCGCTTGCAGTTCGGACACACGGTGTTCTCACCCTCGTGACCGGGGACGTTGCCCACATAGACGAACCGCAGACCCGCGTCGCGCCCGATCCCGACCGCCCTCTCGAGCGTCGGGATCGGCGTCGGCGGCAGGTGCGAGAACTCGAGATGCGGCATGAAGCGGGTGACGTGCCAGGGAGTCTCGGGACCGAGCTCGGCGACGATCCACGCGGCGATGCCGCGCAGCGTCGCCTCGTCGTCGTTGAACGTGGGGACGACGTTGGTGACGATCTCCACGTGGCAGTCGTGCTCGCGCTTGGCGCGCACCGCCGCCGCGAGCACCGGCGCGAGGTCCGGGATGCGGCACAGTTCGGCGTACTGCGCGTCGCTGAAGCCCTTGACGTCGACGCGATAGGCGTCGATGTGCGGCGCGAGCACGTCCAGCGCCTCTTCGGTGATGTAGCCGTTGGTGACCATCACCGTGTACAGCCCGTGCTCGTGTGCGAGCTGGGCACCGTCGAGGATGTACTCGAGCCAGATCGTCGGCTCGTTATAGGTCCAGGCGACGCCCTGACAGTCGTTGTGGTCGGCGAGCACCGGCAGGTTGCGCACGAGGAGCTCGCGCAGGTCACGGTCGGCCTCAGCCGCATCCGCGTGCGCTATCTGCCAGTTCTGGCAGTCGCGACAGGTGAAGTTGCAGCCCACGCTGCCGAGCGAGAGGACGGTCGTGCCGGGGAAGAAGTGGTACAGCGGCTTCTTCTCGATGGGATCGGCGGCGACGCTGCACACGCGCCCATACGTGATCGCGTAGAGCGTGCCGTCGCGGTTGGCACGGGCCCGGCACACGCCGCTCTTGCCGGGCGCGATTCGGCAGAGGCGCGGGCACACGCGGCACCTCACCGCGCCGTCGTCGAGGCGGTCGTAGAGCATCGCCTCGTGCCACTCGGCCTGGTTGGTCGCCATGGCGCTCAAGCCGGCCGCCGCAGACCGCGGATGCCGCGCTGGACGCAGTCGATGAGCGCGGCCTGCAGTCCGTCGTTGCCGGAGGCGATCGTCGCCATCTGATAGCTCGCGTCCGAGCCGAGCACCGGCCGGTCGTCGAGCGAGCCGCCGGCCGCGTCGCTGAACGGCAGGCCGGCCTCCTTGCAGAGCAGGTGGATCGCGGCGACGTCGTAGGGCGAGTTGCAAAGGACCGCGCCACGCCCGACGCGGCGGAACTGCGCCTCCGTCCACGGGTGCGCCGCGATGATCGCCGGGCCGATGTCCACGTACGCGTCGAGCTGCCCGGTGAGGATGCGCGTCACCCCGTAGGTCGCCGAGCCGATGTCGAAGACGCAGCCGCCGACCGAGGAGACGTCGATCAGCTCCTCGAGGACGCTCGCAAGAATCACGGCCGGGCGGCCGCGGAACCCGAGCGTCCAGAAGATGCTCTCGAGGTCGGTGCGGATGGTCGGCAAGAAGGCGATCGGCTCGCCGCCGGCGCTCGTCATGCTGAAGCCGGCGCCTCGCTCGGCGACGAAGAGGTCGCCGCCCTTGATCTCCTGGATCACGCCGGCGGCGACGTCGCCCATCGTCGGCACCGCTGAAGGCGGCACGGCGGCGACGCTCACGCAGGCCATCTCGAACCCGGCCGCCGCCGGCCGGGTGCCGTCGATGGGATCGACGACCAGGATGAGCTCCGGGTCCGCCGCCCCCTGCAGGCCGGCGTCCTCCGAGTAGAACGCCCACGTGGGCAGCTCGGCGGCCATGTACTCGGCCAGCAGCGTCTCGGCGACCTCGTCGATGGCGAAGGTCACGTCGCCGCCCACCGCCACGCCGGCGTGATCGCGGGCGGCGTGGCGCCCCAGCGACGGCAGCACGACCTCGCGCAGTCGCGCGCACAGGTCGACGAGCTTGAGGGTGGTGTCGTTCACGCGCGCTCCACGGTCGGCAGGGGCCGGCTCGCGGCCGGGGCGACCATTTTACCCTGCTATACTCGAAAATGCCGACCGTCTGCCGATCGACGGGGCGGCGACCCGCCCATGTACCTGCTGCCAAACACGCCGTGACAGGACTCGCAACGCCGCCAGCCGGCGCCATCGTGTACCGGGGCGGGGGCGGCGCCGTGTACCTCAACATCTCCAATCGCTGCTCGTCCGCCTGCGCGTTCTGCCTGCGCGAGTGGACCGACGGCGTCTACGGGGAGAACCTCGTGCTCGCTCGCGAGCCGGAGCTCGAAGAGCTCACTCAGGCGATCGAGCTCGAGTTCCTCGACGGGCCGGCGGACGAGGTCGTGTTCTGCGGCTTCGGAGAGCCGACGATGCGGATGGACCTCGTGCTCGCCGCGACCGAATGGCTCCACCTGCGCCGCATCCGCTCACGGCTGGACACCAACGGCCACGGCGCCCTGCTCAATCCTGATGTGGACGTGCCGGCGGCCCTGGCGGCGGCCGGCCTCGACGCCGTCACCGTCAGCCTCAACGCCGCCGATCCGGAGTCCTACGATCTGATCTGCCGGCCGACGTTCGCCAAGTCGTACAGGGCTGTCCTGCAGTTTGCCGAACAGTGTCTGCGGCAAGACATCGAGACGACACTGACCGCCGTCGACTTCCCGGGCGCCGACCTGGAGGGCTGCGCGGCGATCGCCGGCGCCATGGGCGTCGGCTTCCGTGCCCGCGGGCTCGCTTCGCCGCGCGGGCGCGACCACGCCGAGGAAGGGGAAGCGCGATGACCGAGACCGGGGCCCGCATCCTGCTCGTGGACGACGAGGACGCCATCCTCAAGCTGCTGCGCTTCCCGCTCGAGAAGGAGGGCTACCAGGTCGTCACCGCCGGCGACGGCGAGGAGGCCCTCGAGACGTTCGCGCGCGAGACTTTCGACCTCGTCATCCTCGACATCATGCTGCCGCACGTCGACGGCATGGAGGTGTGCCGCCGCATCCGTGCCCAGAGCATCGTGCCCATCATCATGCTCACGGCCAAATCGGATGAGTTCGACAAGGTGCTCGGCCTGGAGATCGGCGCCGACGACTACATCACCAAGGACAAGTTCAGCCTGCGCGAGTTCCGCAGCCGCGTGCGCGCGCAGCTACGGCGGGCGGAGATGAGCCGCAGCGCCGAGGCCTCCAAGAAGGACGTCATCAAGGTCGACGATCTCGAGGTCGACCTCCTCAAGCGCAACGTCCTCATCCGCGGCGCCAAGTCCGACCTCACCTACATCGAGTTCGAGATCCTCAAGACGCTCATCTCCCACCCCGGCCGCGTCTACAGCCGCCAGCTGCTCCTGCAGTTGGTGTGGGGCGACTCGGACTACCGCGACGCGCGCACCGTGGATGTGCACATCCGCCACCTGCGTGAGAAACTCGAGACCGATCCCAAGGACCCCGAGTTCATCTTCACGGTCCGCAACATCGGCTACAAGTTCCGCGAGTTCTAGGAGGCGAGGGCGCCCCGGGCGCCCGCCCCACATGCTGTTCCGCTCCGTCAAGAACTGGCTGACCGTCCTCATCCTGGCTTTGGTGGCCCTCGCGATGCTCGTCGCGTGGGTGTACGTCGTGCCGCCGCTCGCCAACCGGCTGGACCAGCAGAAGCTCACGGACCAGCGGCTCAGCGCCTCGGTGATCAGCATCACCGTATCCAACAGCGGGGTCTACTACCTCGGGAGCCGCAGCATGGGCGTGAGCAACGAGGCTCTCCTCGCGCGCACGGTGACGGTCATCGGCATGCAGTTCAACGCCCGCGTCGTGCTCGTCACGATGAACGAGGCGATCAGGCAGGACTCGGGCGGCGTGAACGCCCTCGACCTGGGCGACTACCCCATGGTCCAGCAGTCCCTCGCCTCCGGCCGCTACGCGCAAGGGATCGTCTCCACCTCGTCGGGCCGCTACGCGGCGACCGCCGTGCCGCTCATCGACACTCAGAGCGGTACGGTGTTCGGCACCGTGCTCGTCGCCTCGTCCCTCAAGGACGTGGACAAGGCCGTCGTGGCCGTGCAGCGGCAACTGCTCTTCGCCACGATCTTCGCTATGGCGATCAGCCTCCTGCTCGGCTACCTCGCCTCGTACTTCATCGCCCGCCGCCTCAAGCGCATCGAGCTCAGCGCGGAGGCGATCGCGGCGGGCGACCTCACGGCCAAGGTGCCGGCGACGGTGGAGGACGAGATCGGCCAGCTGGCCGCGACCTTCAACGTCATGGCCGACCGGCTCAGAGGCGCCTTCGCTCAGGTCGAATACGAGCGCGACCGCGTCGAGGTGCTGCTCAACGATCTGAGCGAGGGCGTGCTCGGCCTCGCCGGCGACGGGACCGTGTCGATCGCCAACCCGGCGTCGGCCGAACTGCTCGGCGAGAGCGTCCCGGTAGGCTCCGGGCTCGACGAGATCTTCCCCGCGGACGTCGCCGAAGCCTGGCGCGAGTCGCGCAAGGACGGCGACGTCCAGGTCGTCGTCGTGGTGCACGGCGAGCGCACGCTGGAGGCGACCACCTATCCCGTCGGCGGGGCCGCCGATTTCACCTCCATCGTGGTCCTGCGCGACGTCACCGCGCAGGCGCGCCTTGAGCGCGCCCGCAGGGACCTCATCGCCAACGCCTCGCACGAGTTCAAGACGCCGCTGTTCTCGCTGGCAGGGTTCCTCGAGCTCATCGACGAGGGCAACGTCAGCCCCGAGGAGCGCGGCGAGTTCCTCGGACTGATGCGCCAGCAGGTCGACCGCCTGCGCAACCTGGCCGTCAGCATGCTCGACCTCTCGCGGGTCGAGGCGGGTTCGATCGAGATGCAGCCGGAGCACGTCGAACTGGAGACGGTCGCGCGCTCCGTGCTCGACGAGTTCCAGGTCCAGGCGCAGGCCAAGGCCCTCGACCTCGTCGCGGAACCGGATGAGGGCCTGACCGCCTGGTGCGACGAACAACGGCTCGCCCAGGTGCTGCGCGCGCTGGTCGACAACGCCATCAAGTTCTCGCCGTCGGGCAGCACCGTGACCATCGGCGCGCATCCCGAGGATCCCTTCGTGGCCGTCGTCGTGAGCGACGACGGCCCCGGCATCTCGTCCTCCGAGCTGCCGCAGGTGTTCGAGCGCTTCCACCGTGGCAGCGAGGAGCGCGCGAGCACGTCGGGCGCCGGCCTCGGCCTCTCGATCGCCCGCGAGCTCACGGAGATGATGGGCGGGCGCATCCGCGCCGAGTCCGGCGGCCACGGGGCGCAGTTCACCGTGAGCCTGCCGCGCGCCGGCCAGGCGTCGCGCGGCGCCGACGGGGGCAAACCCACGGCGGCCGCGCGGGCAGCGGCGCAGGAGGAGGCCGCGGCGCGGACCGGCGCGGCACCAGCGC
>CAIWHY010000406.1 GCA_903912585.1 uncultured Thermoleophilia bacterium
CTCGCCGAGCACGGCCTGCGCCAGCTCCACATCGCCGAGACCGAGAAGTACGCCCACGTCACCTTCTTCTTCAACGGCGGCGTGGAGGCCAAAGTAGAGGGGGAGACGCGCATCCTCGTGCCGAGCCCGCGGGACGTGCCGACGTACGATCTCAAGCCCGCGATGAGCGCCTGCGGCGTCACCGACGAGCTCGTGGCCGCCCTCGAAGGCGGGGAGTACGAGTTCGTGGTCGTCAACTACGCCAACGCCGACATGGTCGGCCACAGTGGAGTGATCGCCGCCGCGGTCGCCGCGGTGGAGGCGGTCGACACCTGCCTCGGCAGCGTCACCGAGTCCGTCGCGCGCGGCGGCGGCGTCTGCCTCATCACCGCGGACCACGGCAACTCCGACCACATGCTCGAGCCGGACGGCACTCCCAACACCGCGCACAGCACGAACCTGGTGCCGTTCATCGCGACCGCCGCCGGGACGCGCGTCCGCGCCGGCGGCCGGCTGTGCGACCTGGCACCGACGGCGCTCGCCTTGCTGGGCATCGGCCAGCCGGGCGAGATGACCGGCGCCAGCCTGCTTGAACCGACGTCCTGCGCTCGCCCCGGCTCGCCGCGTGTTGTTGAATAGTGGACTTGATGCAACAATGGTGGTCGTCTATGCGCCAAAGCCGAGAGTCTGAAAGGGTATCCACGTGCTGAACGGCATTCTCATCGTCATCTTCCTCATCGAATGTGTCCTGCTGGTCGTGCTCATCCTGCTGCACTCGGGCAAGGACGCGGGTATGGCGAGCATCACGGGCTTCTCGTTCGCCTCCTCGGCGAGCGTCATGGAGCGCAACCTCACGCGCTACACGATCATCACCGGCGTGACGTGGTTCATCACCGCGTTCCTGCTGGGCTGGAGACTCGGCTGACGCGGGCTCACGTTGCCAGGCGTGTACACAGGCCGATGAGTCGACTAAAGTGCTCACGAGCGCAAGGGGAGGTGCGAACCAGGGGCTGACCAGTGGGTCCGAGATCTCCCCGCGCTGACGGCGATTCCCGTGGGGGGGACGCCGAGGGGAAACAGTGCTTGCCATCCTAAGGAGGTCACATTGAGCAGACGTAACCGGAAGTGGGTCGGCCTCGTCGCGTTGGTCGCCATCCTCATCGTCGCCGGGCTGGTCATCGCCGCCTGCGGCAGCAGCAGTTCTTCCAGCAGCAGCAGTCCGAGCTCGGCCGGCACGCCCAAGGCGGGCGGCACCTACAACTTCCCGCTGGGCGCCGAGCCGATCAGCATCGAGCCGCTCAACACGCAGGAGTCCGAGGGCGCCAACGTCGAGCACCAGATCTTCCAGGGGCTCGAGATCCTCAAGCTCCAGCCGGACGGCACCACACAGGCCGTTCCGGACCTTGCCGACGGCCCGCCGCAGGTCAACTCGAACGCCACGGTGTTCACCTTCAAGATCAAGCAGGGCGTCATGTTCGGCCCGCCCGTCAATCGTGAAGTGACCGCCCAGGACTTCGTCGATTCGTTCAACTACGTCGCCCAGGCCAAGAACCAGTCCGCCACCGTCTACATCCTGGCGCCTGTCCTGGGCATCGACGCCAAGACCGGCTACGCCGGCAAGAACGGCCTCACCGGCGTCAAGGCGCTCGACAAGTACACGCTTCAGATCACGCTGAGTTACCCCTTCGCCGACTTCCCGGCGACGCTGGTCCACCCGATCACGCACGTCTTCCCGGTGGACTACGCCAACAAGATCGGCCGCAAGGCGTTCTTCGACAAGCCGGTCGGCACCGGCCCGTACATGGTGCAGGACTGGACGCACAACCAGTCGGTCACCTTGGTCAAGAACCCGAGCTACTGGAACACGTCGGGCTCGGGCGACTCCGCCAAGCCGGGCAACGTCGACACCATCAACATGCCGATCTACACGGACACGAGCACCGAGTGGCTGGCCTTCCAGAAGGGCACGCTCGATTACTCGGCCGTGCCTGCGGGCAACGTCCACGCCGCCGAGAACAACGCCAACGTGAAGAGCGGCGCCTGGACGGCCAAGGCCTACGCCAGCACTGCCGTGTACTTCATCAGCGTCGCCATGAACCATCCGATGCTCGGTGGCGCCAACCAGGGTCCGAACCTGCCGATCCGCGCCGCCCTCAACTACGCCGCCGACCGCACGGCCGTCTGCAACATCGTCAACGAGGGCGTCACGATCCCGTCGGACGAGATCGTCCCGGTCACGATCCCGGGCTACAAGCCTGGTCTCAACCCGTACCCGTACGATCCCGCCAAGGCGCAGCCGGAGCTCGACAAGTTCACCGGCACGCTGCCCACCAACATCCCGTATTGGTACAACTCGGGCTCCAGCCACGACAAGATCGCCCAGGTGCTCATCGCCGGTTGGACCAAGGCCATGCCCAAGCTGTCCTTCAAGCTCAACGGCATCGAGACCAACTCCTACTGGACGCAGTGCGGCCAGGGCAAGGCGCCGGCGCTGTTCCGCATGGGCTGGATCGCCGACTACCCATCGATCGACAACTTCATCTACCTCTTCACGACCCAGGGTGGTCTGTACGGCAGCTACAGCCGCTACAGCAACCCCGAGGTGGACAAGCTCTTCAAGCAGGCGCGCAGCACGCTCGACCAGACGCAGCGTTTCGCGCTCTACAACCAGGCGCAGTCGCTCATCCTCGCGGATGCCCCCTGCGTCCCGGTGTACACGTACCGCGACTTCCGCGTCACCAACAACAAGATCGGCGGGTTCAGCTACAACTCGTTCGGTCTGATCAACATGTGGGATGTGTGGGTCAAATAGACTCGCGCGCAGGTTGCCCGGCGACGGGTGACTGAGTAGAATCCACGCAGCTATGCGGGGCGGTTCGCGGCCCAGTCGCGGACCGCCCCGCTGCAATACTCAGGGTCTCAGGCGCGCCCTGGCCCTGAGGGTACGAGAGAAGGCTGAAGGTTGACCGCTTACATCATCAGACGCCTCTTCCAGCTGGTCATCGTGCTCATCGGCGTGACCTTCATCACGTTCATGATGCTGAAGCTCGTGCCGGGCGATCCGGCGGTAGCGCTGGCCGGCAAGGGCGCGACGCAGCAGCGGATCGAGTTCGTGCGCCACGAGCGCGGCCTGGACCGGCCCTTCTACGTGCAGTACTACAAGTACGTCACACGGCTGCTGCACGGTGACCTCGGCGAATCGCTCTACACCGGGCTCCCGGTCCGCGACATGATCACGCAGGCGGCGCCGGTCACCATCCAGCTCGCCGTCGCGGCGGTCCTCATCGAGATGCTCGGCATCCCCCTGGGGGTCTACTCCGCGCTCAGGCAGTACAGTTTCTGGGACACCACGCTGACGACGCTGGCGCTGATCATCTGGGGCATCCCCGTCTTCGTGCTCGGCTACTTCGCCATGTACATCTTCGGCCTCAAGCTCAACCTGTTACCCATCGGCGGCGCCGGGTTGCCGTACATACTCTGGATCCTGCCGTCGAGCTGGGAGAGCTTCACGTATCTGATCCTGCCGGCCCTGACTCTGGGCATCATCGAGGTCGCCTACATCTCCTACATGCAGCGCGCCTCGATGCTCGAAGTGTCGCGCTCGGACTTCATCCGCACGGCGCGCGCCAAGGGCCTCAGCGAACGCAAGGTCATCTGGGGCCACGGCTTCAAGAACGCCGTCATCCCGGTGATGACGATCGCCGGCATCGACCTCGGCGCGCTCATCGGCGGCGCCATCATCACTGAGACGGTGTTCAGCCGTCCCGGCATCGGCCTGATGATCTACCACGCCATCGGCCAGCGCGACATCGCCGTCATCGCCGGTGGCGTGCTCTTCGCAACGTTCTTCTTCGTCTTCGCCAACCTTCTCGTCGACCTCGGCTACGCGTGGGTGGACCCGCGCGTGCGCCTGGAGGACTGACCTGTGCCTGACTGGGACGCCAAGCCGCCTGCCGACAGGGATGTCTACGGCACGCAGGTGACGCAGGCGGAGACCGTCGACGCACGCCTGCAGGCGGAGATCATCGACGAGCAGGCAGAGGAGGGCGCGAAGCCGCTCGGCCTCTGGTCGGACACGTGGCGGCGCCTCAAGCGCAACAAGCTCGCGCTCATCGGCCTCGCCATCATCATCGTGTTCATCACGATCGGTACGGTCGAGGAAGTCGCGTTCATCGTGGGACACCCGCTCACGCCGTATCCGCCCGACGAGGTCAACTACGCGCTCTCGCCGCAGGGCCTCGGGTCGCCGCCGTCCCTCAAGCATCCGTTCGGCACCGACTATCTGGGTCGCGACGTCCTCTCGCGCGTGCTCGAGGCCACCCGCATCGCCATGCTCGTCGGCATCATCGCCGTCGCCATCGCGCTCACCATGGGCCTCATCCTGGGGCCGATCTCGGGCTACTACGGCGGCGCCGTCGACTCCGTCATCATGCGCATCGCCGACATCTTCTTCGCCTTCCCCTACATCCTCTTCGTGCTGCTCATCATGAGCGTGCTCGGGCCCGGCTTCCAAAATGTGTTCATCGCCATCGGCATCCTCGGCTGGGCCACCTTCGCGCGCATCGTGCGCGGCCAGATCCTGAGCGTGAAGTCGATGGAGTTCGTCGAGGCGGCGCGCGCTCAAGGCGCCAGCGACCTGCGCATCATCTTCCGCCACGTGCTGCCCAACAGCATGGCGCCGGTGTACGTGGCCGTGGCCATGGCCATCGGCGGCGCCATCGCCACCGAGGCGGCCCTGAGCTACCTCGGCATCGGCGTGCAGCCGCCGACGCCGTCGTGGGGGCTGATGATCGCCGACGCCGTGAACTACCTCACCGGCGGCAACTGGTGGTACCTGTTCTTCCCGAGTCTGGCCCTGGTGCTGACAGTGTTCGGCTTCATCTCCTTCGGCAACGGCCTGCGCGACGCCACCGACCCCAAGCTGAAGGAATAGGCATGGCCGAGCGCCTCCTCGAGGTCAAGGACCTCTCCACTCAGTTCTTCACGCACGCCGGCATCGTCAAGGCCGTCAACGGCGTGAGCTTCACGCTCGACCGCAACGAGACCATCGGCATCGTCGGCGAGTCTGGCTCGGGCAAGACCGTCGCCGCCCTGTCGCTGAAGCGCCTCCTCCCGGCCCGGCCCGGCCAGGTCGTGGAGGGCTCGCTGATGCTCGGCGCCCGCAACCTGCGCACGATCAGCGACGACGAGATGCGCGGCGTGCGCGGCAACGACATCGCGATGATCTTCCAGGACCCGATGACGAGCCTGAACCCGGTCATGAAGATCGGCAAGCAGATCGCCGAGGCCATCACCCTGCATCAGGACAAGTCCAAGCGCGAGGCGTGGAAGATGGCCATCGACCTGCTGGCGCGCGTCGGCATCCCGGATGCGCCCAAGCGCGTCGACCAGTACCCCTTCGAGTTCTCCGGCGGCATGCGCCAGCGCGCCATGATCGCCATGGCGATCAGCTGCAACCCGGACATCCTCATCGCCGACGAGCCCACGACGGCGCTGGACGTCACCATCCAGGCGCAGATCATCGACGTCGTGCGCGAGATGCAGGCGCAGTTCAACTCCGGCGTCATCCTCATCACGCACGACCTCGGGGTGATCGCCGAGATCGCCGACAAGGTGATGGTCATGTACGGCGGTCGCACCGTGGAGTATGGCCCGGTGGACGAGATCTTCTACAACGCCCACCATCCCTACACGTGGGGCCTGCTTGCCTCGCTGCCGCGCCTCGACGCCTCCGAGAAGGAGCGGCTCACGCCGATCAAGGGGCAGCCGCCGAACCTCATCACGCTGCCCGCCGGATGCCCGTTCACCGTCCGCTGCCCGTACCGGCGCGACGAGTGCCGCGACAACTGGCCGGAGCTCGAGATCGTCGCTGCCGAGCACGGCGTGCACTGCTGGGTGCCGGTGGATGAGCGCCAGGGGCTGCGCGTCGAGCTGCCGCACTTCAAGGAGCCCGTCGCATGAGCCTGCTCGAGGTGCGTGACCTCAAGAAGCACTTTCCCATCCGTACCGGCATCCTCAAGCGCACCACCGGCTGGGTGTACGCGGTGGACGGCGTCAGCTTCGACGTTGAGAAGGGCGAGACGATCGGGATCGTGGGCGAGAGTGGAGGCGGCAAGTCCACCGTCGGCCGCACCGTCCAGCGGCTCACCCCGGCGACCGGCGGCTCGGTCATCTTCGAGGAC
>CAIWHY010000407.1 GCA_903912585.1 uncultured Thermoleophilia bacterium
GCGACCTCCGCCAGCCGCCCGCTGCGGTTCTCGAGAAACACCGTGAGCTGCGTGACCTTCACTGCACTTCCTCCTCGCCGACGGACTCGCGCCCCAGCGCGAAGGCCCGCACGTTGACTTCCAGTATCTTCGCCGGCACCGCCGCCGCGAGGCCCCGCCGCCAGGACTCCTGCGAGAATGGCAGCGCGGTGCTGGCGGCGCCCAGCAGCGCCACGTTGACGGCGCGCAGCGTGCCGGCCTCGCGCGCCAGCCCCTCGGCGTCGACGGCAAGCAGGCGCACGCCGCTCGCGGCCGCGGCCTCCGCCAGGTCGTCCGGGTACGCGTCCTCGTGGCGCAGCACGCTGCCGGGCATGATGCGCGTGGTCACCGCGCAGACGAGCGTGCCGCGCGGCGCGAGCATGCCCAGCGCGCGGTGCCCTTCGAGAGCCTCGGTCGCGATCACGACCTCTGCGTGCCGTGCGACCGGCGACCACACCTTGGAGCCGAAGCGCACCGTGCTGAGCACGCTGCCGCCGCGCTGCGCCATGCCCTTGACCTCGCTGGCCTTGACGTCGAGCCCTTCGGCGGCGGCGGTCTCCGCGAGGATCGCGGCCGCCAGCAGGATGCCTTGGCCGCCGACTCCCACGAGCGAGACGGTCGTCGTGCCGTTCACGCGCCGTCCTCGACGCCGGCGCAGACGAGAGCGCCCCGGCGGCAGACCTCGACGCACAGCGCGCACCCGGTGCAGGCATCGGTGATCTCCACCGTCGCATCGGCGGGAGCGATCGCCGGGCAGCCGATCTCCAGGCAGAGGCCGCAGAGGTTGCAGCGCGCGTCGTCGACGAGGATCTCCCCCGCCTTCTCGGGCGCCGTCAGCACGCACGGCGCGAGCGCGACGATCACGCCCAGACCGACGAGGTCGACTTCCGCCCCGATCGCCGCATCCAGGGCGCCGTAGTCACTGGCGTCCACGGTGGCGCAGCGCACGCCGATGCCCTCGCAGAGCCTCTGGATGTCGACGGCCGGTCCTTGCGTGCGGTCTGGTCGCACGCCGGTGCCGGGGTGCCCCTGGTGACCGGTCATGGCCGTGGTGCGGTTGTCGAGCACCATCACGAGGCCCGGCGCCTCGTTGTAGTACGCGTCGATGAGCGCCGTGATCCCGGAGTGGAAGAAGGTCGAGTCGCCGATGACGGCGGCCGCACCTTTGCGCCCGAGCGCCTTGTTGAAGCCGGCCATCATCCCGATGCTCGAGCCCATGCAGAGGCAGCTGTCAAGCGCCAGTAGCGGCGGCAGGGCGCCGAGCGTGTAGCAGCCGATGTCGCCCATCGGCGCGAGCTTGTGCCGGCGCATGGCGGTGTACACGGAGCGGTGCGTGCAGCCGGGACACAGCACGGGTGGACGCACCGGGAGGCCGGCGAGCGGCTCGGGCGGCGAGGTGATATGCGGCGCCGGGGGGAACACCGGCCGCCGGCGCCGCGGCGCCTTGCGCGTCACGAACGGCTCCAGAGCGCGCGCGACGGCGTCCTGGTCCAGCTCGCCGTCGGCCGCGATGGCCTCCTTGCCGATCACCGGCAGGCCGAGGGCGCGGACCTGCTCTTCGATGAACGGGTCCAGCTCCTCCACGACAGCGACGCGCGAGACCTGCTCGTACAGCCGTGCGATCTTGGCGTAGGGCAGCGGGTTGGACATGCCGAGCTTGAGCGACCAGGCCTTGGGGAACGCCTCGCGCGCGTAGGTATAGGCCACGCCCGAGGCGATGATGCCGAAATCCGCCGTGCCGGCCTCGAGCACGTTGAGCGACGACTGTTCGGAGCGCCGGCGGAGCGCCTGCAGGCGCTCGAGCACGAGCCGGCTACGGACGCGCGCGTACTGCGGGACCATGACGTACTTGGAGATGTCGCGCGCGTACTCGCGCGGCTCGAGCTGCACCGGCACCCTGGGGACCACCCGGCCGCGGCCGTGCGAGACCCGCGTGGTGGTGCGCAGCAGCACCGGCGTGTCAAACTCCTCCGAGAGGGCGAACGCCTCGGCGAGGAAGTCGTAGGCCTCCTGGCTGTCCGACGGCTCGAGCATGGGGATCTTGGCGAAGCGCGCGTAGTTGCGGTTGTCCTGCTCGTTCTGCGACGAGTGCATGCCGGGATCGTCCGCGGAGACGACGACCAGCCCGGCGTTGACGCCCGTCAGTGAAAGGGTCATGAACGGGTCCGCGGCCACGTTGAGGCCGACGTGCTTCATGGTGACGAGGCTGCGAACGCCGGCCAGCGACGCCCCGACGGCGGTCTCCAGCGCCACCTTCTCGTTGATGCACCACTCGGCGTGAACGCCCTCGAGACGGGCCGCAGTCTCGAGGATCTCCGTGGAGGGCGTGCCCGGATAGCCGCACGCGAACCGGGCCCCGGCGCGCGCGGCGCCGTGGGCGATGGCTTCGTTGCCGGAGAAGAAGACGGTGTGTTCCACGGGGCAACGATTATAGCGGACGCGCCCTTGCCCGCCAGCGCGGCGGCCGCCCGCGGCGCGCCGGCCGCCCGCAGGAGCGGCCGCGGCGACCGCGCAGCTCCGTGGCCGCCAACCTCAACCCTTGACTTGACCTTGAAGGATTGCGCCCGATGAGCGAGAATAGACCCGACATGCAGCGCGCATCCTCCAGCCACGCATGATCCGGGTGACGCCCACGTGAGTCGCCCGCCCCGCAGGCGCCCTAGTCCGGCTCTTCTGCGAGGCCGCTTCCGCACCCTCTTCTTCGCCGCCGTCCTCCTCGTCGCTCTCGCCCTCGGGCATCGTTCGGCAGCGGGCGTGGCGCTGGCCGGCGTCCTCCTCGGCCTCTACTCGGTGCGCACGGCGGTCGTGCGCGGCGACGACCTGTCACACACGTTCGCCGTCGTCGACTGGCTGGTCCTCGGCTGCACGCTGGCGCTCTCCGGAGGCGCCGACAGCTGGCTGCTGGGCGCAATCCCGATCCTCGCGCTGGGCCAGCTGGCAGGGACGCCGCGTCGCGAATGGCCCTACCTCCTCGCGCCCTCGCTGCTCCTTCTGCTCGTCCTGGCGATCGCCGACCCGTCTCTCGGCAGCAGCCGCGTCGGCGGCGTCGCCAAGGTGCTCGTTCTGGTCGCCGGAGGGTGGATGGCGGCCACCAAGCTCAGGCAGGCGCCGCCGCGCGTCCGGCGCCCCGCGAGCGTCGACGACACTACCGGCTTCTACACCGGCGCGCGCCTCGAGAGCTGGCTCGGCGCGAGCACGCAGGCGGCGCTCGACGAGCACCGCCCGCTCAGCGTCGTGTTCCTGCGGCTCCAGCACTTCGAGGACTGCCGCAACTTCCTCGGGCCCGACGGCACGGAGCAGCTGGTCAAGGGCGTCGC
>CAIWHY010000408.1 GCA_903912585.1 uncultured Thermoleophilia bacterium
GCGCCGCCGGCACCAAGGCGGCGAGCAGGGCGATGAGCAGGACGAGGAACGCGAGGCTCGCGCCTCGCGAACGGCGGAGTGCGATGTGGGAAGAGCGAGTAGTCACGGGTGGACCCCCCAGGTGGCTGTCGCGGTAGCCTCCAGTATACGCTGCGTGGGCGGGCGGGTCTCCTCGCCCGCGCCCGCCCGACGAACGCCAGCGGAGGTGACAGCGTGAGCATCGAATATCTGAGCCAGCAGCTGGGCGCCAACGAGAAGATCCTCTACACCGAGCGCCACCACTGGATCTTCCCCATCGCCGAGATGATCAAGTGGATCGTCGCCGCCGGCATCATCATCGTCGTGCTGGTGCTCTTCAAGACCTGGTTCCACGGCTCCTGGACGAACTGGCTCTTCGTCGCCCTGCTGGTGCCCGTGTTCCGCATCGTGTGGGGGTTCATCTCCTGGCGCATGAACGTGTACGCGCTCACCAACCGCCGCGTCGTCGAGGTCACCGGCGTGATCAACAAGACCGTGTCGGACTCGTCGCTGGAGAAGCTGACCGACGTGGTCCTGCGCCAGTCCATCCTCGGCCGCATGCTGGGTTTCGGCGATATCGAGGTGCTCACGGCCGCGGCCAGCGCGGGCATCAACAACCTCAAGCAGATCCGCAAGCCCATGGAGTTCAAGCAGGCGATGGTGAACGCCAAGGAGGAGCTGGAGCGCGAGTTCGGGCACGGGGGCTGATCCGCAAGGTCGACACGCGGCCCTGCTCGGCCGATCGTCCCTCGTCGGGACCCACGCTCAAGTCAAACCGCTTGCCGTCCCACAGACATCTTGTGCGCTGCCCGCGGCCGGTCGTCGGCCACATTCGACGGGTAGCGTCAGAGTGGCACGGCGGGCAGCGGTGGACCACTCCGTAGCGGACGAGAGAGGGCGAGGGATGCGTAACGGTCTGTCGAGACAGCACGGCTTCACGCTCATCGAGGTGCTGATCGTGATCATCGTCATCGGCATCCTTGCGGCCATCGCCATCCCCATGTGCGTGGGGCAGCGCGACAAGGCCAAGCAGTCGGCACTCACGCTGAACGCGCGCCACCTCATAATCACAGCACACAGCTACGTGGCTGACGGCTTGGGCACGACCTGGAAGACCTCATCCGCGAAGACCAACGGTACGCTGTCGGCGCAGGCGGCCACGTATGTGAGCTGTGCCCTTGAGGAGAACATCAAGATGGGCGGCGCGTCGGGCACCAACTCGGTGGGCTACAAGAACCCGTACTCCGGCAAGACGCTGGTCCTCAACCAGTCCGGCCCGCCGGCGACGTCGAACGTGCAGCCTGTGCTGTGGATAACGCAGTCAAGCAGCACGACCTACCGCTACGCCGGCTTCCCGACCAACGCTACGACTCAGGCTGCCCTGGCCGGCTGCGTGGTCGTGTGCTGGAATACCACAACAAAGCAGATCGAGATCTTCTCGGTGGACAAGAACGGCAAGAAGTCGGCTACCTGCTGCTACATGCCGATGTGACCACACGCGACCGACGCGTCGACCAGGTCACTCCTTCGCGTCGAAGTCCTTGCCCACGCTCCAGCACTTGGCGACAGGCTCGCCCAGCGACCAGTACTTGCGGCTTGACATATCGAAGAGCAGCGGCTTGAGCTTGGCGATGTCGACGGCGCCGTTGGTGAGCACCTCCACGTTGGCGTAGGTGCCGACGACCTCGCCCACGAACAGGTCGTGCGTCGGCAGCTCGACGTGCTCGATGAGGCGGCACTCCATGGTCACCTTGCAGCCCGCGATCATCGGCGCCGTGTCGAGCTCGCCGTAGAACACCTCAAACAGGCCGCTCTTGTCCTCCTTGCGGCCGCTGACCATCCCGATGTGATCGGTGAGCTCCACCATGTCTTCGGACGGGAGGCTCACGCTGAAGGTGCGGTTGGCCTTGATGCCCTCGTTGGTGAGGTGCACCCGCCCCATGCCGAGGGTGATCCCGTTCAAGTGGGCGATGCCCACGTGGGCGATGGTCGCGAAGTCCGGCTTGCCGTCGACCACCGTGCCGACGATCGTCGTGACGAGCGGGTAGAGGGCGTTCCTGGCTCCGAGCTTCTCCTTCACGGCTGACCTTTCGTCTCGTGGGTGCCGCCAGAGCACGGCGTGTCACGACTGCATACCCCGGTCGAGGCGCGAGGCAATCCCCCGCGCCTGATACGCGCCGCCGGCACCTGCGCTTCGCGGCGGCACGGCCGGCGGCCGGTTTCGTGGACGCGCGCCAGCCGTCATGATTGAGCCGTGGCACGCGTAGACCAACGAGGAGATGCGCCAGGCGACGGCGCGGCCGCGGACCCGGCAGGTGACGGAGCGTCAGGCCCTGCCGGTGGACGCAGCCGCGGCGGTGGGCGGCGGGGCCGGCGACGGGGCC
>CAIWHY010000409.1 GCA_903912585.1 uncultured Thermoleophilia bacterium
ACCCCGAGCAGATGAGCGTGCGCGCCACCTTCCCCATGTTCCTCGAGATGGAGCGGACGCACCGCAGCCTCATCCTCGCGATGATCAAACGGCGCAAGGCGCGGCAGAAGGCGGCAGCTGGGGGCGGTCCGGGCGGGGCACAGCGCCCCGAAGGCGGGCCGCGCTCCTACTTCTACTCGTTCAAGGGCGGCCTGCAAGAACTGAGCGACGCCATCGTCGCCTCGCTGCCCCCCGAGCGCCTGCACGGCGGCGCAGCCGTAGAGGTGGTGGCACCGTGCGGCGCCGGCTGCGGCACCTCCGGTGCCGGTTCCGGCGCTTACGCCCTTCAACTGGCGGACGGCACGCGGGTCGTCGCCGACGCCGTCGTGCTGGCCACGCCGGCCTGGGCGAGCGGCGAGCTGCTGCGCAGCGTCGCGCCGCTCCCGGCCGCCGGCCTGTCGTCGATCGAGTACGTCACCACGGCGACCGTCTCGGTGGCCTTCCGCCGCGACCAGGTGGAGCACGACCTCAAGGGCTTCGGCTTCGTCGTGCCGCGCGCCGAGGGCCGCCCCGTGATGGCCACCACCTGGAGCTCGAGCAAGTTCGACGGGCGCGCGCCCGACGGCCACGTGCTGCTGCGCAGTTTTCTCGGGCGCGCCGGCATCGAGGCGGCGGCGCAGCTCGACGACGAGGAGATGACCAAGGTCGTGCGCGCCGAGCTGCGCCAGATCTTGGGCATCTCGGCCGCGCCCGAACTGGTGCAGATCTTCCGCTGGCCCAAGGGCATGCCGCAGTATCGCGTCGGCCACGTCGCGCTGGTCGAGAAGATCGAGGCCGGCATGGCCAAGGTGCCGGGCGTCGAGCTCGCCGGCGGCGCCTACCACGGCATCGGCATCGGCGACTGCCTGCGCGAGGGAGCGGCCGCGGCCGAACGTGCTCTCGAGCACGTCCGCGGCCTCCCCGAGGACGCCGTGCCGCCGCAGCCGGGCGACGTCCCGGCGGCCGACGGCGTCGTCGACTGAAGCGCCGGCGGGGTCGGCGACTGACGCGCGCCGGCGACGTCGCCGACTGAGCGACGCCGGCCTGGTCGGATGACGCGGGAGCCGCCACGCGGCTCCTGGCTCACTCACGATCGAGCGTGGTGACCCCTTCCCGCAGGGCGTAGCGCACCAGCCCGGCGACCGTGAACGTGTCGGCCTTGTCCATGATCTGGCGGCGATGAGTCTCGACGGTCTTGACGCTGAGGCCGAGGTGCGCCGCGATCTCCTTCAGCGACATGCCCTCGGCGATGAGCTGCAGCACCTCGCGCTCGCGCGTCGTGAGCGGCGCCTGCGCCCGGCGAGGGTCGGCGTCGCCGGACTCCGCGAGCACGGCCCTGCCGGCGACCTCCCCGCTCAGACAGGTCGCGCCGGCGGCGACGATGTCGAGTGCGCTGGCGAGGTCGCCCATCGAGATGTCCTTGAGCAGATAGCCCGAGACGCCGGCGGCCAGCGCCGCCTCGACGAAGCGCTTCTCCGAGTGCATGGACAGGATGACGACGCGCGTCGCCGGGCTTGCGGCCGTGATGCGCGTCGCCGCGGCGACGCCGTTCAGGCGCGGCATGCCGATGTCCATGAGGATGATGTCGGGGCCGAGCGCCGCGCACATGGCGACCGCCTCTTCCCCGTCGGCGGCCTCGCCCACGACCTCGAAGCGCGCGGTGTCGCGCAGGCCGCTCACGAGGCTCTCGCGGAAGAGCCGGTGGTCGTCGGCCACGACAAGGCGCAGCACGTCGGCGGGCAGTGGATCGGCGGCTTGCGCCATCACGTCTCCTCGGGGTCGATGGTGGTCGTCTCGATGGTGGTCGTCTGCGAGGGGACGGTGACGGTCACCGTGACGCCGTCCCCGGGGTCGCTGGTCAGCGTGAACTCTCCGCCCAGGTGCGCGATGCGCTGACGGACGCTGAGCAGCCCGAAGCCGTCGTCGCCGACGTCCTCCGGCAGGCCGACGCCCTCGTCTCTCACCACCAGCGTCACGCTCCCGTTGCCGGTGGCCAGCGAGACCCAGGCGCAGTCCGTCTTGGCGTGCTTGACCACGTTCATGAGCAGCTCGCGGGCCGCGCGCAGAAGCGCCATGCGGGCGTCGGCGGGCAGGTCGGTCGGGTCTTTGCGGGTGATGACGACCAGCAGGCCGTGCCGCTGTTCCATCTGCTCGGCGAGCGACTCCAGGGCCCACTCGAGCCCCAGCTCGTAGAGCACGGAGGGGGCGATCTCGCTGGTGATCGCGCGGCTCTCGCGGATGGCCTCGGCGAGCATCGTCTCGACCGCCTCGAGCTCTTCCGGCCCGCACGCGCCCCTCCGCAGGGCGGTCGTGACCCTCATGTGCGCTACCGAGAGTGACTGGCTCACGCGGTCGTGCAACTCCTCGGCCAGGTGCCGGCGCTCGCGGTCCTCCGCGGTCGCCATCTCGTGCGACATCGCGCCCAGGCGCTCGAGCGCGCGGCTGAGAGACTGCGTGCGCAGCGCGACTGTCTCCTCGAGGTCCTCGTTGAGGCGGCGCACCTCTGCCTCGGCCTGGCGGTCTGCGGAGACGTCGCGCGCCACGACCAGCCTGCCGATGACGCGCGCGGGCGTTCCGTTCCGTGAGGAACGACCCGTGTCCCTCAGCGGCAGGCTCGCGACGTTGACGATGGCGCCGCTCGGCGCCACGAGCTCGACCCTCGCCGGCTCCGCGGCCTCCGCCGTCACGAGCGTCGCCAGCTCGGCCCACTGCCCGAGGGCGTGCCCGGCCTGCGCGCCGACCGCCACGCGCGCGCCCAGCAGTTCCTCGAAGGCCGGGTTCACATCGATCACGCGTCCCGGCACGTCCAGGACCAGCACCCCGTCGGGAAGCTCGGCGAACAGCCGCTCGTTCGCCACCGGCACCACGTCGAGCAGATGGTAGCGCAGCATGCTGAAGGCGAGAATCGACCCCGTGACCGCCAAATACGCCCCCGGGTCGAGGCTCACGCGGTCGTCGGGTCCGAGCGCCCTGAGCACATAGCCCACCCAGGGAATGACCGCGGCGACGATGATCGCGAGGCTCTGCGCGCGGAAGATCCCGCGGCTGCGCAGCGCGTACCCGGCCAGCAGGATCGTGCCGAGCGCGGTGATCAGGAGCACGTAGACGGCCAGGATCCAGTAGGCGGGACCGTGCAGGTAGATGTAGTCGGTCCGGCCCGCCGCCGTCGGCTCGAGGAACCCCGTCCACACCAGATGGTGGTAGCCGTTGGTGAAGGCGGCGATCACGCTGAGGCACGAGATCACGAGCAGCGCTGCGACAATGCCGGGCCTCACCCACTGCCGCTTCTCGGTGAACTCGAGGGCGAAGAGCAGAAAGAAGACGCCGACCGTAGAGGCGCCGATGTAGGTGAGCTGGGAGAAGAAGATCTGTGGCTTGAGCTCGCGGACCGAGGCCTCAAAGATCAGGGCGCCGTTCCACTCGGCGGCGGCGAACAGCATGAGCGCGAGCCAGCGTCCGCCCGTCGCCGCCCGCCGTCGCCACGCGAACACGCCGGCCCCCAGCGAGAGGGCGAAGGCCGCGGAGTAGATGAGGGTAACCGTGGAGAGCACGAAGGTCATGCGCTGACATTAGCAGGCGCGGCCCGCCGTCAAGCCCTCAAAGGGCCGGGTTTCCGAAAAGGAGTAGACGCGCCCGTTTGTGCATGCTCTGGGCGCTTTCGAGCCTGACGGGCCCCTCGCTCGTCGCGCCGCATCAGGAAAAGCCTGATACCGCCGCCGCCGCGGCTCCCCTACGCTGCTCGCATTCCGGGGTACCGGACGCTGCGAAGAAGAGCAGACCGCACAGGCCAGACCACGGGTGACCGTGGGACGGAAAGCCGCGGGTCCCAGGATGGGACAGCCGGGTCGCCAGCTCCGAGGTGACGAGGCCCGTGGCTCTGCGCCGCGGGCCTTCTGCGCCGCGCAGACAAGCGACAGATGCACCGGGCATGGCGCCCGGGGACATACAGGTTTCACGGGAGGCGCGACATGGGTGTTCGGCAGAGCGGCAAGACAGGGACGACGGCGGCCACGGCGGCGGCGCGCGGCACCGATCGCCGCCG
>CAIWHY010000410.1 GCA_903912585.1 uncultured Thermoleophilia bacterium
CCGTCGCCGCCGCGCGCGCCGGAGCCCAGACCACGCTTCTCGACCGCTACGGGTGCTTCGGCGGCGTTATCACCCAGGTCGGGGTCGACAGCATCGCCTGGTATCGCCACGAGGGCACCATCGACCTCGAGGGCATCGGGATCGAGTTCGAGCAGCGCGCCCGCGCGATGGGCGGCACGCAACCGGAGTCTCAGTCGATGAGCGAAGCGCTCGACACGGAACTCTTCAAGGTGGTCGCTGACGACCTTGTCGAGGAGGTCGGTGTCGAGCCCCTTCTGCACTGCCTGGCGGTGGCGCCGATCCTCGACGCCGGACTCGTCAAGGGCGTCATCACCGAGAGCAAGTCGGGCCGTCAGGCCGTCCTCGCGGAGCGCGTCATCGACGCGACCGGCGACGCCGACATCGCCTTCCGCGCCGGGGCGCCATGCCGCAAGACCTCGGTGCAGGAGATGATGGGCGTCACACTCATGTTCTCGTGCTCGGGAGTCGACAGGGCGCGGTTCCTCGACTACGTCGCGTCCCTCGGCCCCACCTACCGGGACTGGGGCAAGAACTGGTGCGCCGAGACGACGGGCAAGGAGGACGACCTCTTCAGCCCGTACCTCGAAGAGCCGTTCGAGCGCGCCCGTCGCGAGGGCATCATCCCGGAGGAGATGCGCAGCATCGGCGGCACCTGGGGCAGGCTCACCGATGCCGGCGAGGCCATGACGCTCAACATGGTCATGATGGGGGGCTTCGACTGCACGGACGTCCGCGACGCCACTCGGGCCGAGATCGAGGGGCGCCGTCAGGCACTCCTGGCCATCGAGGCGCTGCGCCGCTACGCGCCCGGCTTCGAGAAGGCGCGGCTGCGCACCTTCGGCATGACGCTCGGCACGCGCGACTCCCGCAAGATCGTCGGGAGGTACGACCTTGCGGCAGGCGACGTGCGCGGCGAGGGACGCTTCGACGATTCCGTCGGCATCTTCCCGGAGTTCATCGACGGCTACGGCATCCTCGTCCTGCCGACCACGGGCCGCTACTTCCAGGTCCCCTACGGGGTCCTCGTCCCGCGCGACGTGGACAACCTGCTCGTCGCCGGGCGCTGCGTAGCCGGCGACATGGTGTCGCACGCGGCGACGCGCAACCAGATGTGCTGTGCCGTTACCGGTCAGGCCGCCGGCGTGGCCGCCGCCGTGTCGCTCAGGGACGGCCGGACGAGTGGCGGGGTGGACGTCGTCCGCGTCCAGGCGGAGCTGAAGTCACAGGGGGTCAGGCTCGCCTGACGGGCCCGGCTGACGAGAACTGCGGCCACGGTCTCCAGGCCGCCCGGCCCGCGCGCGGTGATGCGGGCTGCCCTCTGCTCCCTACTCGCTCGCGTCCGGGCCGACCCCTCCGACCGGCGCCGTGACGTTGAACTCCGTGCGGTCACCCCGATAGACGTCGCGCGCGAGCTCGACGATCTCACCCTCGGCTCCGAACACCGTGCGCGTGAGGACGATGGCCGGACTGCCTGGGCTCACGCCGAGCGTCTCGGCCTCGAAGCGGTCGAGCGTCACGGCCACCACGCGCGCGTCCGCCTTCGTCGGGTGCACGTCGTATCTGTCTTGCAGGATCTCCCACAGGGAGCCGGTGAGGTCGTACTCGAGAAGGTCGGGGAAGCGTTCGGCGGAGACGTGGATGTTCTCGATGGCGATCGGCTCGCCGCCCGCCGACCGCAAACGCCGCAGCAGATGCACGCGTCCGCCTTCGGGGACGCCCAGCAGCCCGGCGACCGACCGGTCGGGCTCGAGCGTGACGGCAGAGAGCACCGCCGTGCCCGGGTCGCGGTCGGCCGCGGCCATCATGCGCGTGAAGCTCCCGACGCTGAAGCGAAGTCGCGGTTCGGCGACGAAGGTGCCGCGCCGGGGGCTGCGGTAGACGTAGCCCCCGCGCGTGAGCGTCTCGACGGCGTGACGAGCGGTCATACGGCTCACGCCGTACCGCTCGCTGAGCGCGCGCTCCGACGGGACCGCGGCATGGGCCCCGAGGTTGCCGGCCTCGATCTGGTCGCGCAGCATCGAGGCTACCCATAGGTACAAGGGACTCGAGCGGACTGGTGCGCGTCGGTTGCCACTCACGTCGATCACACTCCATGGCAGTCGCGTACGGGATCGCGGAGAGGATACCACGGGCGTCGATGGTGCATACCAGGGATCGAGCCGGAATGGCCGTTGGCAGAAGCGCGACAACACCGTTTCGCGCATGTCCCGCGCATCGCCGACAGGACGAGAATTTCATGCTGTGCGGCAGGTAACTCACCGAATAATAGCGTGGTGAAGACCGTCCTTGTCGCTAGTTAACCGGTCAGTCTCTGTTGCCAAGCCGTTGTCGAGGTTGTATGGTGCGCGAAACGTGATCGGGGCGATGAGGTGACGCGGGGTGCCACTATCGCCCACGCTGTTTCGCAAGCCTACGCCAAGGGGGAGTCGCGAACATGAACGATGAGCAGTATCGCAGGGAGTACGGAGAGCACCTTATCGAGCAGGTGAAGAACGGGAAGATGACGCGGCGCCAGCTGCTGGTCCGCGCCTCAATCTTCGGCTTCTCGGCTACCGTCGCCGGCCAGCTCTTGGCCGCGTGCGGCAGCAGCGGTAGCAGCAGCTCGGCCTCCCCGTCCGCCACCGGAATGCCGGCGCCGGTCATGGGCGGCACTCTCAGTCTCATCGGCCCGGCGCCGATCACCGCCCCGGACCCGGTCACGATCTACGACCAGGGCGGCATCGTGGTCGTCTACCAGTTCCTCGAGTACCTCATCGACCTGAGCAACGAGAACAAACTGGTGCCCAAGCTCGCCGAGAGCTGGTCGCCCAACGCCACGCTCGACGTCTGGACCTTCAAGCTTCGTCAGGGTGTCACGTTCAACAACGGCCAGCCCTTCGAGGCCGCCGACGTCGTGGCGAGCGTCGAGAGACTGCTCGATCCCAAGGCCGGCTCGGGCGGCGCCAAGTCCCAGTGGGGCGGGATCCTCTCGCCGGGCGGCACCAAGGCGGTA
>CAIWHY010000411.1 GCA_903912585.1 uncultured Thermoleophilia bacterium
GCCGCCCATGATGAACGGGGAGCCCTCTCTCGTCGTCTGGTTGACGACCAGGCCGCTCAGGGATTCCGCCAGCGCCTGGGTGAGGATGCCGGCCTTCGTTGCCGGACCCGTCCCGCCGGACATGATGCACGGGGTGTAGACGACGGGCAGGCCCTTCTTTGCGGCGAGCACGAGCTTTGACGCCGCCTCCCAGGCATGCTGCAGAGGGGAGATCGGTTCTGCGTAGAGAGTCATGAAGGGATGGCGCCGAAGCTCCTCGACTCCCCCGGCGATGATCTCGCACATCTCGATGATGTCCGCGAACCCGTGGATGTCGTGGGCCGTGGTCACGATCGGCTTCGATGTGTTGAGGACCTGCGTCTCGAACTGGTAGCGGTCCGAGACGAGTGCCGGAACGTCCTGCACGATGCCGAGAGACATCACGAAGTCAAGGTTCGGCAGGGCGTCGATGACCTTGCACGCGTTGCCGACGGTCTCCCTCGTGGAGCGCACGCGGTTGCCCGTGAAGGGATCGATCGAGTACGGCGTGTCTGATCCGGTCCCGAAGTACGCGTTGCTGCCCTCCAGGAGCACATCCCGCGAACCCGTGCGGCTGTTGCAGAGCGTGACCCTGTTGGGCACGGACTGCAGCGCCCTGAGCACGACGCCGGCGGGGATGCGGACGCTTATGCCGTCCACCCAGCAACCCGCCTTCGCCATGACGTTGCGAGCTTCCTCGTCGTAGACCGTGACACCGGTCTGCTCGAGGACTTCCTGCGCCGACAGCAGGATCTCCTCGCACTGACTGGGCGAAAGGACACTCATCTGAGGCGTGGCGTATGCCGCGCAATTACTTCTTGTAGGCACGTGTGACCTCCTTTCGTAGCGCGCTCGTTAGCTGACCAGGGTGCGGCAGAGGGCGATGGCCGATCCGCCGTCGGGGGCGAACCCGTCGGCGCCGATCTCGTCCGCAAAGTCCTGGGACACCGGCGCGCCACCAATGATCACGCGCACCTTGTCGCGAAGGCCTTCCTTCTTGATCAGGTCGATCGTCGCCTTCATCGCGAGCATGGTCGTGGTGAGCATGGCCGACATGCCGACGATATCCGGCTCGTGGTCCTTGATGCCCTGGACGAACACCTCCGGCTCGACGTCGATGCCGGCGTTGATCACCGTGAATCCACCGCTCTCGAGCATCATCGAGACCAGGTTCTTGCCGATGTCGTGAAGGTCGCCCTTCACGGTGCCGAGCAGCACGGTCCCCGCTGAAGGCATGTCACCCTCAGCGATGAGGGGCTTGAGCAGCTCCATGCCGGCAGCCATCGCCCGGGCGCAGAGAAGGACCTCCGGCACGAACATCTCGCCGGACTTGAACCGTGCGCCCACGACAGCCATTCCACTACTGAGGCCGTCCTTGACGATCTCGACAGGGTCGACCCCTGCGTCGATCGCGGTCTGGGTCAACGCGACGACGCCTTCGACGTCGCCGGTGATCACGCTCTCGGTCAGCTCTGAAAAATCGTATGCCATCTTCGTCTACTCCTCCTGGTTGCGATCTCAGCGGCCGCCGGACTGGCGCGATTCCGCTCGATCGACAACGGCCTTGATCTCGGTCAGGACGTCCGCCGACAGCGCCTCTGGCTTGTGGTCGGCGATGATGGCCTGCAGCTTCTTCTGGCTGCGCTGGCCCATGGTGGTCGCGCCTTCTTCGACCCAGCCGTCATAGCGCAGCCGGTCGATGAGGGTCGGCCTCCAGAACTCGCGGAAATGCGCCATCGTATGGTCGTCGGCCAAGTAGTGACCGCCCGGACCAACGCGGTCCATGACCTCGACGGACATCGTCTCGTCGTCGACGACGATGCCGTTGAGGATGGTCCTCACCATGCCGATGATCTCGTCGTCGATGGTCAGGAGCTCCAGCGAGGACGTAGTCCCAGACTCCATGCAGCCGAGTCCGTGGACGACGTTGGCTCCGCTCAGGCCGGCCACGAGGAGCGAGAAGGCGGCCTCGAGGGCCATCTGGGAGTCGCTCACCTTCGCGTCGGATCCGCCCGCGGCACAGAACATGGGGATGCCCATGTGGTGGGCGACGGCCGTGAGGCCCGCAGACAGGAGGCTCAGCTCGGCCGCGCCGTGTGACACGACCGAATCCTTCATCTGCATCGTGGTGATGAGACCACCCATGACGAACGACGCTCCGGGGCTCGCGAGCTGACCGGCGACGAGGCCGACCAGGAAGTCGGCGAGCGCCACCACCAGACTGCCGGCCATCGTCGCCGGAGCGACGCTGCCCGAGAAGGTGCAAGGCGCGTAGATGACCGGGACCTTCGACTTCGCGGCGAAGATCGCCATGTCGATGGCCGCGGCGGAGTGCTTGAGCGGCGGAGTGGACTCGCAGTACAAGACGACGTAGGGGTTCTGCTGCAGAGCATCGACGCCGCCGCGTACCGCGGCGGCGATGTCCACGATGTCCTGACACTGGGCGACACCGAAGCCCCCGTGCACGATCGGCTTCGTCGTGTTCTCCACCAGCGCCTGGAACGCGTGCACGTCCGCCAGAGTCGGCGTGACGTCTGAGATCGCACCCATGTCCATTGCATAGGAGATATTGGGCAGACCATCCACCGCGACGGCGGCACGTGCCACATCTGACTTCAGAGGAAGACGCCGCTCGCCGGTCACCGGGTCAAGGGTGTAGGTAGTGGAGAAGCCCGGGCCGAAGTAGACGTTGTTGCCCTCCAGGTGCATGGCGCGCTTGCCGTTGCGGTCGGACACGACCACGCGCGATGGTGCCTGGGCGATAGCCCATTCGACGAGGAACGACGGGACGCGCACGCGATCCCCGTCGACCCAACAGCCACCCTTGGCGAGGATGTCCCTGGCCTCGGCGCTTTGCACGTCTGCACCCGTCCGCTCGAGAACCTCGAGCGCGCTGTTGAGGACGATCTCGCACTGGTCCTCGCTCAGCATGCTGAACTGCGGCGTCGAGTTCACCGCGTAGTTAGCTCTCACAAACTGACTTCTCGACAAATGACTCACTCTCCTCTCGATCCTCCCGAACGCTGCCCGGCGAAGTCGGGCCGCGTGCTGTCTGTCTTGGACCGGCGGACGCCACAGGGCGCCTGCGACGCGCTGCGTCCCGCCGACCGCGCCGCACCTCTGCCGAAGCCGGGCGACGACGATATACTATTTACTTAGTACCTCTATTCCCAGGACTTCCCCTTTCCCATGACGTACAGAATGCTCAGACGGTGAGCTAGTCCTTTCGGCCCGACTTCACGACGTCGCCGAACCAGGCGAGCACTTCCAGGAACTCCTCGCAGGCCCGCGGTTCGGCCAGCATCGCCAGAGGCAGCAGCGTGCGGCAGCCTGCGGCAGACTCCGGGAGCGAGAAGTACTTCAACCGGTTCAGGCGCTCGAGGAAGGCGAGCCTCCGCTCCGCCGGCTGAAACAGCGGTGTCTTGCTGAGTTGCGCGAACGGGAGCAGGAACGTGCCGTCGGTGCGCACGACCACGGGCTGATAGGTGACGCCGCCGGAGGCGACGGAGACCGCGAAGGATCCGCAGCTCCTGCCGCGCCCCCACGTCGCAGTCAGTCTGCTGCGCTCTGTCCAGTCGAGCACTGCCGTCGCCGGAGCGACCGCGGAGAGGTTCCACGAGTAGAGCTCGCGCATGAACTGGCGCTCGTCCCAAAGCGACGTCTCTCCCTTGGGCGGCGTCCTGCCCAGAAGCGCGCCCAAGGCGACGCGGAAGGTCTCGAGCCTGCGCTGGAGCCATGCGTAGTGGTCCGGCCAGACCGACGGGTCGAACGAGTCCACTTTCGCGCGCACCTCGATAACGAAGGAGTCGTCGCCACCCGAGCGCCAGTCGAGGGCCTCGCCGAAGTATGCGTCCACGCGCCTGCGGTGGTCCGACAGATGCGAGAAGACGGTCGCCGCGTTCGCGTCGTTGAGGGTGAACTTCACGCCGATCTCGCCAAGCCGCACGCGGATGAGGGACAGCATGTTGCCCGTGGGCAGGTCGGTGTTGTGCCACATCCAGCCGTCGGTCGTCACGCGGGCGCAGTTCACGCTGCTGGACGATTCCATGTGCCACTTGAAGCGTTGCCAGAAGTCGCGACGCATCCACGGGCCGGCCAGGACCTGGCCAGCGCTCTCGTTCTTCGACTCGACGATACCGTCCATGTTCTTCCTCCCCTTTGAGGCCGGCGACCTCAGAAGGTGCGCTAGCGAAGGGCGCGGACCAGCCGGTTGAACGGCTGCCGCAGATGACACCAACAACTCCAATATGCACGAACCCTTCCGGAACGCAAGAGCGTATCGGATTTATTCATCGCGCCCTCGATCCCCGGGGTCGCGAGGATCACGGCAGGTCGACATACGTCGCCTCCTGCGCGGGCCGCCGAGCAGGGCGCGGCCCATGGCGCCCCATCGACGGTCACACCGGCGTCCGCCCTCACCAGACCTGCTCCCGCAGACACTGAAGCTCCGGGAGCTCGGCGAGCGTGACCATGGTCTTCGCCTCGAGCTGGCGGATGCGCTCGTGAGACAGGCCCAGCTCGAGGCCGATCTCCTTGAACGAGCGGAGCTTGCCGTCGGCAAGACCGTGGCGAAGCTGCATGATGCGGCGCTCGCGCTCCGGCAGCTTCTCGAGTGCCCGGGCCAGCGTCCGGCGGCGCTGCTCCTCCTCGACCCCGTGCACCGGGTCTGCAGCAGTCTCGTCCTCGATGAAGTCGGCCAGCACGGCATCGCCGTCATCGCCGGCCGGCGTGTCGAGGCTGATGGGCTGCTGGTCGGCACGGAGCAGCGCACGCGCCTTTTCTGGCGCGATGCCTGTTCGCGCCGAGATCTCCTCGGGCGTGGGCTCTCTCCCCAGGCTTCTCCGCAGCCGTTCGCGCTCGCAGGTCCAGCTCGTGATGGCCTCGACCTTGTGCACGGGGAGACGCACCGTACGCGCCTGGTCGGCCAATGCGCGCGTCAACGACTGCCGGACCCAAAGGTCGGCGTAGGTGGTGAACCTGCAGCCGCGCCGGTGGTCGAACTTCTCCACCGCCCGCATCAGACCGATGTTGCCCTCCTGGATGAGGTCGAGCAACGGCAAGCCGCGGCCCGAGAAGCGCTGGGCCATGGCCACCACGAAGCGCAGATTGGACTCGATGAACTTGTTCTTGGCGGCGCGATCAGAGCGCTCGATCAAGCGTGCCAGCGCCACCTCCTGCTCGGCGCTGAGCAGCGGCACCTTGCCCATCTCGTCGCCGTAGGTCGTCAGGGAATCGCTCGCTTCGGCGTTGGCCGGCGTCGAGCGACGGCGGCCCAGGGGCCTGCCGGCACCCGGCGCCGGCGGAGCGGACTTCTTCGATCGCTCGAGAGATCCAACCGGTCGGCCGCGGACGGGCGCGGAAGCGCGCGCGACTGGCGACGGTCCGGGCGACGCTCCCGCCGGGGTGAGGCCCGGCCCTCCGTCCTCTGCCGCCACGCTCAGGAGCGGCACGCCTCCGCCCTCCACCACCGCGACTGCCATCTCAGAGACCATGGTCGCAGCCACCTCCTTGTGCGGGGCAGACCGCAGCCTGCTCCCCGGCACCGGGCTGCGCGATCTCGCCTCTCGGCTCCACCGACCGCACTCCCCTTGCAGCCCCGAGGTCCATCAGAGGACGCGCCCGACGAGGTCGACGAGGCGGCACGAGTAGCCCCACTCGTTGTCGTACCAGGAGATGACCTTGACGAGGTTGCCCTTGGCCATGGTCAGGGCCGGGTCGAAGATCGAGGAGTGGCTGTTGCCGACCAC
>CAIWHY010000412.1 GCA_903912585.1 uncultured Thermoleophilia bacterium
CGTGGCAGGAGCGCCTCGCGCACGAGGCGGACGGTGACCGTCCGGCGCTGCGCGGTCGGCTGCTGGCTGAGCAGCGCCGTGCGCTGGCTCGGGCACGACACGGCGAAGGTGGCGTCGCGCTCGCCGAGGTCGCGCTGCAGCGCCTCCCACGGGGAGGCGAGCGGCGCGAGGTGCTTGACGAGCGCCGGGAACTTGAGCTCGATGAGGTTCACGACCGCCGGGCAGACCGGTGAGATCACCGGCGCCGGCCCGTCGCCGGTCACCGCCCGGTCGAGCACGTCGCGGCGCAGGGCATCCTCGTAGGGATGCACGGAGACCACCTCGGAGAAGCCGAGCCCGCGCAGCTCGTCGAGCACCGTGCCGGCCGGGTGCTCGCCGAAGCCGGCGAGGAGCGCCGGCGGGACGGCGAGCACGCCGCCGTCGCCGATCAGTGCCCCGGGCGCGTCCAGCAGCGTCAGCGCGCCCGGAGCGCAGGCCGCGATGCAGCAGGTGCAGTCGATGCAGACGTGGTCCATCACCGACGGCCGCGCGTCGCGCACGCGCACCGCGGCCGTAGGGCACGCGACGAGGCAGTGGCGGCAGTCGCGGCAGAGCTCGGGGACCGTGCCCAGCGAGGACGGCCGGGCACCGTGGTCGGCCGCTTCCGGCCGCAGCATCACCGAGAAGCTCACGCGCGTGCCCTCGCCGACCGTAGAGGTCACGCGGATGCGGTCGGCGTTGCGCTCGATGTTGGGCAGGCCCATGCCGGCGCCGAAGCCGAGGGCGCGCGCCTCCGAGGAGGCCGTCGAGAAGCCCTCGTGCATGGCCCGCGGGATGTCCGGGATGCCCGGCCCGCGGTCCACCACGTCGACGTCGAGCTGGCCGTCGCTCACGGTCGCCTCGAGGCGGCCGCCGTCGGCGTGGATGACGACGTTCATCTCCGCCTCGTAGGCGGCGATCATGGCGCGGCGCACGGCGTCAGACTCCGCGCCGATCCGCTTGAGGTGCTGCTTGAGGTCGCGGGACGCGGCGCCGGCGCCGTTGAAGTCACCGCTGCGGATGTCGTAGTCGAGGCGTTCCATGAGCGTCAGCTGCGCGCGTCTCCAGCGAGGTGCGCGTAGATGAGGCCACAGGTCTCGAAGACCCCGGCGGGGGAGACCAGCAGCAGGGTGCCGTTGGTGCGCGCCAGCTCCACGACCTCGGGCTCCGGCTCGACGCCGTTGACGAAGCAGATGCCGGGCACGTCCATGAGCTCGGCCACGCGCAGCATCTGGACGCTGGCGAGGTTGCTCACGAGGAGCGTCTTGTCGGTGGCCTCGTTGAGGAGGTCGCTGACGCGGTCGCCGGCGTAGATGCGCGTGACCTCGGTGCCCCCGGGCCGGCCCGGGGTGATGACGCGGGCGCCGATGTTCTCGGCCAGATCCTCGAGCTTCATGTTCGACCTCGCGAGAAGGGATTCCAGTTTCTTCACCATCGGCTCGATCTCGCCGTCGCCGGCCTCGGCCGCGTCGCGCCCGCCGAGGCGGGCGAAGAACGCGGCCGACTCGAGCGCCGCGGTGATGTCCATGTACTCGACGAAGATGTCGTTGGGGAGGTGGAGGGGGACGGGCGCGAAGCTGATGATGCTCTTCACGCCCGCGCGCACGAGCGTGTCGGCCGTGGCCTGGGCGGCGTCGCCGGGGACGGTGAGCACCGCGATCTCGATGCCGAGGTCGCGCACGAGGCTCTCCATGCGCGAGGCGTGGAAGCAGCGGCAGCCGTGCACGCTGTGCTCGGTGAGGTCGGGGTCGATGTCGAACGCCGCGACGATCGCGACGGCGGCGCTCTCGCCGGCGAAGTGCGCGAGGACGGCGCGCCCCAGGTTGCCGACGCCGACGAGCGCCACGTCCTGACGGTCGGACGCGCCGAGGAAGCTGCCGATGCTCTCGATGCAGGCGCCGACGTCGTAGCCGCGATTGGGGCTGCCGGAGTAGCCGATCACCATGAGGTCGCGGCGCACCTGGGCGGCGCTCACCACGGCGTGGCGGGCGAGCTGGTGGGAGTAGATGCTCTCGACGCCCTCGTCGTGCAACGAGGCCAGCAGCCGCCGGTAGCGGCTCATCCGAGCTACGGTCTTGCGCGATACCATGTAGGCTCCATGCTCCCCGAAGATTCGACCCACTACGTTCGTGACAGAACAAACGCTGTGAAATCTGTCACGATTCTCCTCCCGCCGTGGGCTTCTGTCAACTTGGGCTGCGCTGGACAAGATGGACAAACGGGGGGCTCCAAGAGTGTCCTCCGCGCGTTGTCTTGGCGCACTCCCTCCGTGCCGCGCCTGTTAAAGTCCGGTCGAGTCATGGAGGGGATCGATTGCGGCCGTCGCGTCCTCCCGTCCACCCCGCATCGTCGAATCGCTCCTGGAGGTAGTCCATGTCGGACAAGCCCGCGCACATGAACCACATGCCCCATTTCCTGGCCACGGTGGCGCCGATCACCATCGACCACGCCGCAGGCAGCTGGGTCTACGACACCGACGGCGGCAAGTGGCTCGACTTCGTGATGGGCATCGCCGTGGTGAACACCGGCCATTGTCATCCCGCGGTCGTCAAGGCCGTGCAAGAGCAGGCCGGCAAGGTCTCTCACGCGCAGATGAACATCTATCGGCACCAGCCGATCCTCGAGCTCAGCGAGAAGCTCGTCGAGATCCTGCCCGAGGGCATGGACCAGGTCATGTACGCCAACTCCGGCGCGGAAGCGGTGGAGAACGCGGTCAAACTGGCCAAGCAGGCCACCCGTCGCCCCGGCGTGATCGCCTTCCAGGGCGCGTTCCACGGCCGCACGCACCTGACGATGGCGCTCAACGACTCGGCCGTGCACTACCGCGGCCACCACGAGCCGCTCGTCGGCGGCATCTACCACGCGCGCTACTGCTACCCCTACCGCACCCCGGCCAGCGAGGATCCCACGGAGTACGCGCTCGAGGACGTGCGCCGCGTGCTCAAGGCGGAGATCTACGGCGACGACGTCGCCGCCATCATCGTCGAGCCGATCCAGGGCGAGGGCGGCTTCATCGTGCCGACCAGCGAGTTCATGCACGGCCTGCGCGCCATCGCCGACGAGATCGGCGCCTGCCTGATCATCGACGAGATCCAGGCCGGCATGGGCCGCACCGGCAAGTGGTTCGGTCTCGAGCACTTCGGCGTCAAGCCGGACATCGTCACCATCGCCAAGGGCATCGCCTCCGGCTATCCTCTGGCCGCCATCGCCGCCAACCACGAGCTCTGGGACAAGTGCCTGCCCGGCTCCATGGGCGGCACCTACGGCGGCAACGGCGTCGCCTGCGCCGCCGGCATCGCCAGCATCGACGCGATGCGCGACGAGGGCATGCTCGACAACGCCACCCGGCAGGGCGAGAAGCTCCGCGCGTTCTTCACCGGCCTGCAGGCCACGTACCCCGTCATCGGCGAGGTCCGCGGCCTGGGCCTCATGTCGGCCATCGAGTGCGTCGAGCCGGGCGGCAAGACCCCCAGCCCGACTGCCGCGAAGGCCTTCATGGCCGAATGCATCAAGCGCAACCTCATCATCATGGGCACCGGCGGCGCCCTGGGCAACGGCGTGCGCTTCCTGCCGCCGCTCAACATCAGCGACGCCGACATGGACGTCGCCTTCGGTATCTTCACCGACGACGAACCGGCGCTCACCCGGAGGAGTCGCGAACTTTGCGAGCTTCGTCTTCGCATCCGAGATACACGACTGTGCAAGCGCAAGGCTTGACGGAAGCGTGCCCGGTGTTCCTGTTGCGTTCGGTATTTC
>CAIWHY010000413.1 GCA_903912585.1 uncultured Thermoleophilia bacterium
GGCCTTGCTACGTTCGTGCAGCAGACGGCCGTCGCCCTGACGCTCTGGCTGGTCGGCCTGTCCCTGGGCGGGTTCGGCTACGTGCCCGACGTGCGGCAGACGCCGGCCGCTCTGCTCGGCATCAAGCTGCTGTTCGGCGTGGGCACGAGCCTTTTCGCCCTCGTCACGCTCGTGCTCGCCCTGCGCCTCCCGCTCACGCGCGAGAAGCACGCCGCCCTGCGCGAAGCGATCCGGCGCCGGCGCGGGGGCGAGGAGGTCGACGCGACCGGGTTCTCGGACGTCCTGTAGACGGCTCCGGGTCCGCGAGGACTGGCGCCGACCGGCGTGCGGTAGAACACTCCCACGCGCTGGCGCGCCGCAGCGAGGACGGCGCCCTGCGGCGCCCGGGACAAGGAAGGACGGGACCCGATGGGGGAACCCGAAGCACATTCGTCGGAGTACGACGACATCGTCGTGGGGTCGGGGCCGGCCGGCATCTCGGCCGCCATCAACGTGGCCAACCGCCAGCGCACCGTGGCGCTGATGGGCGGGCAGACGCCGTTCGGCCGGCTCCGCAAGGCGCACGTCGTCGCCAACTACCCGGGGTTCACCTCGGTCAGCGGTGAGGACCTGGCCGAGGCGTTCGGGCGCCATCTCGGCGAGTTCCAGGTGCCGGTCATCGAGGAGAAGGCCTCGAAGATCATCCCGTCAGAGGACGGGTTCGTCGTCTTCACGGAGCGTGAGTTCTATCAGGCGCGTGCGCTGGTGCTGGCCACGGGCGTCTACCGCGAGGCCGGGATCGAGGGCGAAGAGGACCTCGTCGGGCAGGGCGTGAGCTACTGCGTGACCTGCGACGGCCGCCTGTTCCGCGGGCGCCGCGCGGCCTTCGTCAGCTACGCCGCCGCGGGCGAGGAGGAGGCCTCGGTGCTCGCCGAGGACTACGGCGTCGAGGTCACCTTCGTGCCCCTGTATGAGGGCGAACACCGGCTGCCGGACGGCGTGCGCGTGCTCCCGGGGGCGCGGCCCACGCGCCTCGCTCGGGGAGACGGCCATGTGCTCGTGTCGCTGCCGGCCGAGGAGCTCGAGGTCGACGCGGTGTTCATCTACAAGGAGAGCGTCTCCCCGCGCGCCCTGCTCGAGGGCCTGGCCTCCGACGGCCGCCACGTGACCGTGGACCGGCACATGGAGACCTCCGTCCCCGGCGTCTTCGCGGCCGGGGACTGCACGGGAGAGCCGTACCAGACGGCCAAGGCCGTGGGCGAAGGCCAGGTCGCGGCGCTCCGGGCCGTGCGCTTCCTGCGCGAGCGCACGAAGGCCGCGCCGGGCGCGTGACGCGAGACTGAGGGCCGGTCGAGAAGGTTCCGGCGGCTACGGCGGCGGCCCTGCAGGGCCGCCGCTTCGCCCCGGCCGCCCGCTACCAGGTGCGGACGTAGTCCAGCATGTGCGGCGCCGGCTTCGAGAGCTTCAGGCTTCGCACCTGGGTGATCATGTTGCCGCTGGCGGAGCGGCTGCCGTTGGTCACGACGAGGTGCACGTTGTTGCCCTGCATCGAAGCGAGTGCAGCCCTCAGGGCGTCGCCGCTGAGGGTCAAGGTCAGAGCGCCCCTGCCGCTGAACACGCAACTCACGGCGATGCCGGTGACGCTCTTGCCGCTGAACGTCCAGCGGCCGTGGCCCCCGACCCGCCGGAAGGGGCCCAGCCTGAAGCTCTGCCCGTTGATGGCGAGCGAGAAGCCGCTCTTGCTCAGCAGGTGCAGCCGGGGGGCGATCTTGACGCCGCTCAGCACGACCCGGGTCCTCGCGGACTTGAGCGGATCGACCGTGCAGCGGAGCGAGGCGCCCCTCAGCGAGACTGGGCCGGGGCTCGAGGGTGCCATCCCGGTCACCGTGGCGGCGCCCGGGGCGCTGCCCAGATCCGCCGTGACGGCGACGGGTACTGCGACCGCCGTCACCTCACGCCCGCCCACGGACAGGCCGATCGGCGCTTGACCCGTGGCGCACGCGAGCAGGAACTCGCCGGCGAGGCCGGCGCCGCGGATGTCGACCGTCCACCAGTCGTGGGCAGTGTCCACGGTCAGCCGGCAGCGGTCGTTGCGCCGCGTCCAGCTCGGGGGCGTGAAGCTGGCGACGAAGATGCTGCCGCTGCGCCGCCAACTCTTGGGCGGCACGACGTAGGAGCGGCTGCCGAGGACCAGCGACACCGGGCCGGCCGGAGGACCGGCGTACCGCCGCGCCAGGGGGGCCTGGGCGATGCGGATGTCGCAGCGATCCTGGCCGAGTTGCTTGACCGAGATCGCCTTCGGCAGGATGGGGGCGAACTCGGCTTCGATGGTCGCACCGCCGCCGCTGCTGATGGCGACCTTCGTGATGCGGGCGCTGCTTGAGCCCAGGCGCACCTGCCTGCCGAAGGTGCGCCAGCGCACGAAGCGGTAGCCGTCGGCGGGCGTGGCCGCGACTTGGGCGGTGTTGCCCGCGGCGACTCGCGCGCCCTGCGTTTGCGGGCCGCCGGAGAGGATCGTCACCTGGCCGCCCCGGGCCGGACGCGCCAGCGTCGCCACGGAGCAGTCGCGCGCGCCCGGCGAGGACGCGTAGGGCACGTAGCTCACGACGCGGTAGTCGATGCACCACGGCAGCTGGGCGTTGCCGTTGGTCTTGAGCGCCGTGGGGATCCAGTAGGCGTCGGTCGAGTCGGCCTGCAGCCAATACGCCTGCACCTGGATCTGCTTGGCGTCGCCTGGCCCCGGGGTTCCCGGCTTGGGCAGTCCGTAGCTGAAGCTCATGTTCTGGCCGTTGCTCGTGGTGGCCTCGAGATCGGTCGTCGTCGAGTACTCGCTCTTGAACCACAGGAAATCGAGCTTGGCCGAGATTGTGCTCGACCTGGTCTGGCTGGCGGCCTGGTCCTTGCTCATCTGCATGGTCGTGGTGCCGGCATTGAAGACGCTGCCGGTCAGCTGCACCGGGTTGCAGACCTGCTGCCAGATCGCGTTTCCGGAGCCGTCCGTGGACCCGGCGAGGGGGTCGGTCTTCCAGCCGGGGTCGGAGTACTGCGACGAGGCGGGATGCGCGCGCATGCCGGCGCTCAGCGAGCTGCCGTAGAGCGGATCGGGCTGACTGGGGTCGGTCATGTCAAAGGGGACGTAGGTGAACCCGTCCACGTCTTCGACTGGGCTCGTGACGACCACGCTCGAGCCGGTGATCGCCGTGCCGGCCCAGTCCTCGCGCGCGTAGCGCTGCACCTGGTAGTCGGGCGCGGAGCAGATCATCCATCCGAGCCCGTCTTGGCTCGCGTCGTTCTTGGCGAACGCGTAGTCGGAGGTGATCGTCGTGTCCGAGCTCTTGCTCTCGTTGCTCTCCATCTGGTAGGTCGTGCCGGCCGACACGCCCTTGAACTCGGGCTCGAGGCCGGCGCTGCCGCCTTGCTTGGTCGAGGTCGTCGTCCCCTGGCTGGTCTTGGACTCGAAGCTGAACGTCGAGCGCGTGGCCGTGGTTACGTCGCCCCACTCCTGGCCCTGCAGCGAGAGCGGCGGCACGCCGTAGATCACGCCGAGGACGTTCCAGTAGCGCGGGTCCGCGACCAGCGGCGCCTGATAGGGATAGGTGATCGGCGTCGTCAGCGCGTTGCCGGCGGAGTCCTTGGTGTCCCTCGCGACCGGCTGCAGCAGGTCCGAGGTCAGGCACCCCCAGGTGCCGAGGTCGCCGTTCGCCTTGTTGTCGTTGTCGTGCTCCACGTGGACCGGCGCCCAGGCCGCCCAGTAGATGTACTGGCGATAGACCGCATAGCGGCCGACGCCGCCGCTGGCGGAGCCGTCCAGCACCGGGAAGACCTCGAAGGGCGACCAGCCCGTGGTGCTGACGCTCCAACCTTTCACGTAGCCTTGCGAGCCGGGGGTCGTGTACACGCCGCGCTCGTACCCGCCCTGGTCGTGGGCCTCGGCGCCGAACGCCAGGGGATCGCCGGCGGAGAGCTGCAGGCCGTAGCGCTCGACGGCCTCCCAGTTGGCGGCGCTGTACGCCGCGCCCACCAGACCGGTGGTCCTCACGAAGGCCTGCAGGCAGTCGCCGGTGGCGCCACCTTTGACGCCGCCCTGGACAAGGCGGAGGTCGGCGGCGCCCGCGGTCTCGCCCAGCCAGGCTGGGGAGGGGGCGAGCTGGAGCTGATGGACGGCCGGGTCGGCGCCCTTGGCGATCAGGTCATGGTCGAGCAGGGTGACGTTGCCGTGCATGCCCGTCCAGTCGCTTCCGGTCCCGGGCTGGCCCTCGAGCCAGCCCACGGAGAGCACCTCGTCCTGGCTGCTGCTGAGCACGCAGGCATCCACTGAGCGCACGCTGTCAGGCGCCTGCGCAGCGCTGATCTGGTAGTGGCGGCCATCGGCGTACCACAGGTAGACGATGTCGCTCCCGACGGCGCCCGTGCCCGCCGAGACGAAGACGAAGCTGCCGTCGAAGTACACGATGCGGCCGTTGAGCCGCCCCGGCCGCACGAACTGCTGGGGAGCGCTCACGCCGCCGGCCGGGCCGGGGCTGAAGGTGAGCATGGAGACGTCGGCGAACGCCATCACGTGCTCAGCGTTGAAGCTCTCGCTGTAGAGCCGGTAGTAGACGTCGCGCGTATCGCCCGCCTTGAGGTAGAAGGCGTAGATGTCGGGGCGCGGGCCCGCCACGGAGCAGACGTCGAGGAACTGCGCATAGTCGTTGGGGCCGAGCACCTTCATGTTGTCGCCGTTCGAAGAGGGGGCCGACCCTGCCTGCGGCGGCAGCGGGAACTTCCAGGGCTGGCAATAGACGCTGTTGTCGCCGCCCCACCAGAAGACGTAGGTGGCCCCCAGGGTCGCCGTGCCGAGGCAGCGCGACCACTGCGAAGTCGTGGCTCCAGAGGTCTGCGGCCACGTCACGGAGTCGCCCAGCGAGAAGGGGTGCGAGTGGTCGTTGGTGGGATTCGGGAATGCCGCCGCGCGGGTGGCGCCGAAGCACAGCATCGCGGCAAAGAGAAGGACGAGGCCCAAGACCCTATGGGTGATCCGTGCCGCACGCGCGCCTCTTCGATCACTGTCTCTCATCGCCAAGCCCCTATCGTCGCGGTCTCCTTCACGCACCCTCCGCGGGGCGCGGCTGCTCAATGTGGGCAAGCTCACGCCTTGCCGGCCCGCCATCAAGGTATCGGCACGCGCTCGTCGCCGCTTGAGTCTGCGCCGGCGCGCCGGTGTTCCCCCCGAGCCTGAAGGGAGCGGGCGGGCTGCCGTTGTCAAGTCTGGAGTCGGCGATGCCGATGTTGTAGGCAACGGACCGCCGCCAAGGACGACGGCCGTCCCCACGCCGTCGTCCCGCAAAGGAGTGCAGCCCATGTTCGCGTCCCACTGCAGCCCTCAGCTTCGATCCCGCCGCACGCTCCTGATCGCCGTGCTCGTCGCTGCCGGAAGCCTCTTGCTCCTGCCGGCCGCGTTCGCGGCCGTGCCGGCCGGCGCCGTGCGCTCGGTGACCGGCTCCGTGTCCGCCGATGCCCCGGAGGTGCTGGTCACCGGCGGCAGCATCACCGGCCTCGCCGCAGCGTCCACGGCAGGCTGGTCGTACCGCGGCATCCCCTTCGCCGCCCCTCCCGTCGCCAACCTGCGCTGGCGTCCGCCGCAGGCGGTCGTCCCCTGGGCGGGCGTGCGTGCCTGCACGCAGTATGGCCCCGTCTGCCCGCAGAAGTCGCTCACGACGAGCACGTTCGCCGCGGCTCCGGCGGCAGCCCAGACCCAGTCCGAAGACTGCCTCTACCTCAACGTCGACACGCCCTCGGCCACGCTCTCCGATCACCTGCCGGTGATGGTCTTCATCTACGGCGGCAGCTTCCTGAACGGGTCGGGCTCGGCGCCGCTCTACAACGGCGCCTCGCTGAACAAGAACGGCGTCGTGGTGGTCACCTTCAATTACAGGCTGGGCCCTTTCGGCTTCATGGCGCTTCCCCAGCTCACCGCCGAGTCGCCGCATCACTCCTCGGGCAACTACGGGCTCCTCGACCAGATCGCCGCCCTGCAGTGGGTGCAGGGCAACATCGCCAAGTTCGGCGGCGACCCCGGCAACGTCACCATCTTCGGCGAGTCGGCCGGGGCGTGCAGCGTGCTGGACCTGATGGCTTCGCCACTTACAAAGGACCAGCACCTGTTCTCGAAGGCGATCTCCGAGAGCGCGCCGAACGCCGACAGCGGCATCGTCATCTACTCCACGCGGCCCCTGGCCACGGGCGAAGCCCAGGGCCAGGCGCTCGCCAAGGCCCTCGGCTGCGCCGGCCAGCCGGACCAGTTGGCCGCCATGCGCAACGTCTCCACCGCGGCCCTGCTCGCGGCTGCGAACCCGCGGCAGCGCCTCTTCCAGACCACTGCCGCATACACCTTCCAGCCCTACGTCGACGGCTACGTGCTTCCCAAGGACCCCGTCCAGGCGTTTGCGGAGGGTGATTTTCGGCACGTGCCCACGATCGTCGGCTCGAATCGCGAAGAGGCCAATATCGGCTGGCCGGTGATCGCCGCCGAGAACGTGGCCAAGCTGCAGGCGCCGCTCAGCCAGGTCTACGGCCCCTACGCCGACCAGCTCTACGGGCTGTTCCCACCCAAGACGTCCGGCGGACTCAAGCAGTCGCTGCTCGACACGGTCACCTTGAGCGTGTTCACGGCTCCGGCGCAGTACTTCGCCGGGTGCGTCGCCCGCAGCGGGCAGCCGGCCTACAACTACATCTTCACGGGCTGGCCCCTGGGCTACCCCCTGGAGGCCTGTCACACGGCCGAACTGCCCTACGTGTTCGGCAACGACTACTTGGGCTTCGACCCGACGGCCGGTGACGCCGGCGTGCTTACCACCGCGATGCAGCAGTACTGGACCTCCTTCGCCGCCAGCGGCGACCCCAACGCCAGCGGGCGTCTGCAGTGGCCCACGTTCTCGGCCGCGTCGCCCACGACGATGATGCTCCAGCCCAGCGCGCTCGGCGGGCTCTCCACGGTCCAGGGCTACCAGGCGAAGGAGTGCGCCGTCGCCGATCAGCTCTTCGCGCCGGAGCTCGGCCCCGGCCGGCCCGACAAGGTCGGTCCCGGCGCGTGGGTGGCGCTCTCGCCGCGCCCGGTGCATTCCGGCTGGTGGCGTTTCGGGGTGCGCGTGACGCTCACCGCCTCCGACGGTGCGCGCGGCAGTGGGGTCAGGCGCATCGAGTATCGCCGGCTCACGCTCGCAGGCGCGCCGGCCGGCGGCTGGACGCGCTACCGGGGGCAGTTCGCGATCCGCGCCGCCGGCATCAACCGGTTCGCCTTCCGGGCCATCGACCGGGCCGGCAACGCGGGCGTCACCAAGCGCTTCACGGTGAAGGTCGCAGCCGGCGGCTGACACGCCCCGACGCGGAGCACGCCCCGACGGGGAACGCGCCCCGACTCGAGCCAGGCGGCAGGGCACTGGATCCTGCCGCCATCGCGGCAACCTCGGCGTGAGCGGATGCGGCACGAGTGAGGCCTGCGACGGCTACGCCGGGGAAACCGGCACCGATCGCAGGCGCGCCTCGGCACTACCGTCCGTCAAGCCGTGGGCATGTCCCCGAGCCTGATGCCGCGGATCAGAGTCCCGCGGGCGTGCGGGACGCGGTCATCGCGCCTTCGCCATCTCTTCGGCGCCGTCCCGCTCGCGCCGGCGCTCACGCTTGGCTCTGTACATGCGCTGATCGGTCCGCGCCAGGAGCTCGTCGATCTCGTCGAGCTCGTCCGCGTTCGCGATGACGCTGCCGGAGCTCACCGAGAAGTCGTAGGCATCGCCCAGCTCCGCGCGCTTGACGCGGACGGCGTCCTCGAGGCGCGTTGTGATCGCCTGGCAGTCGAGGCGCTCGTCGTCGCGGCGCCCGAGCAGGGCCAGCGCGACGAACTCGTCGCCCCCGATGCGCGCCACGACGTCTTCCTCGCGGAAGGCACAGCGCAGCGCGTCGGCGGCGGCCACGAGCAGGCCGTCGCCGGCCGCGTGGCCCATCTCGTCGTTCACGCGCTTGAGGCCGTCGACGTCGAGGTACATGAGCAGGACCTGCCTGTGGGAGCGCCGCGCCCGGCGCCGGATCCGTTCGGCTTGGGTGAAGAAGCCGCGCCGGTTCAGCAGGCCCGTGAGCTCGTCGAGATCGGTGAGGCCGCGCAGGAAGCCTTCCAGCTCCTTGTGAGCGGCGATGGAGTGGCAGACGGTCAGGCAGAGCCTGCGCCCGCCGATCTCCACAAGGCGGGCACTGACCTCGACGGGCCGCCTTTGCCGATCGCTGGTGATGTGCACGGTCTCGAACACGAGGATGCCGGCCTCGCTGAGCGCCCGCGCGCGGTCCTGCACGTGGCGCCGCGCCTCCGGCGCGTGCACGTCTTCGGCGGTCATCGCCAGCAACTGCGCGCGCGAGTAGCCCAGGGAGTGGCAGGCGGCCTCGTTGGCCTCCACGAGCTGACCTTGGCGCCCGTCTTCTTCGAGCCGATACACGAGGATGGCATCACTGCAGGCGTCGAACAACGCGCGATACCGGCGCTCGCTCTCGAGCTGCTCGGCGTGCGCCTCGTTGAGCGAGCTCAGCGTCTGCTGCGTGGAGCTGCGCTGCGAGAGCACGGTGAGGATGACGAGGCCGAGCAGCAAGCCGCTCAGCACGCCCTGCATCGTGGAGGGCACGAGCCACTGCGCTACGGCCACGCCCGCGGCACAGGCCACGAGGATGAGCGCCGCGCAGCGCCTCACGGCCGGACTCTCCGGCGCGTCGCCCTTGCCTGCCCGTTCGCGTCCTGCGTGTGCACGTCGCGCCCCGATCGATTTCGCTGCCGATACATAGCCTCGTCAAGGCAGTGCATCGGCGCGCGGCGGCCGCTCCGTAAGACCTAGTAGACGTATGTTCCGGGTCGTGCCGGCACGTCGGTCACGTGCTGCCGGCGGACGCGCGCATCAAGCGGCCGGCTTCGCCGAGCCACGAGCCGTCGGCGGCTGGGACTCCATCACTCGCTCGAGCCCGGTGCGGCGTTCCGGACAGCCTCGCAGTGAAGCCCGACGAGCTCCCTCGCCTTCTCGAAGCCCGGCTGCTGCTTGTTCGTGAACATGACCGAGTTCTCATCTTGCGCGGCGTCGTAGGCGCCGCGCCTCGTCTCGGTGTCTCCGATGAGCGCGAACTGGATGTAGCCGTTCATGAAGGCGGTGGCGTTCTTGAACCGAGTGCCGGTCACCTGATCGATGGCGATCTCCTTGCGTCCCCTGAGGCCTTGGCCCAGCAGAGCCAGCCAGGCACGCTTTCGCCTGATGATGATGCGATCGGGCAGCACCTCGAGCGTTCCGTTGACTCCACTGGCCCCGAACCGCTCTGCCTCTTCCATTGGGATCCCCCCTGTCGTGGTGCTGGTAGCTTGCCTAGCGTACCTGAGCGGGGCCCCGGCTTTCTGCGCAGGAATGCCGGGCGGCGCCCATCGCGACGGCCGACGCGTGCCCCGCCCAGGCTGCGGGCGGGCAGGCGCCCGCCTCGCGGCGGAGTAGACTCCGAGGCGATGCCCCGCCGCCTGCTCCTCATCGTCGCCTTCACGCTCGCCGGCTGGGCCTTCGGCGTCCTCGACTCGCGCCTCCCTATGCCGAGCTCGCCGGCGGTCTTCTGGCTCGGCAACCTGGGGAGCACCTGGCTCGTGCTGCCCTTCCTGGCGGGATGGGCCCAGCACTCGCGCCCGTGGGCTGTCGCCGGCGGCCTCTCGACCTCCGCGGCGAGCATGGTCGGCTTCTTCCTGCTCGGCGGCGTTTGGGGGCCGGCCTCCTTGGCCTTCGTCGCGGGCTGGATCCTGCTGGGGGCCGTGGCCGGCGCCGTCTACGGCCTCTTCGGCGAGTCCTGGGGCCGCTCGCGCGCGCTTCTCGACGGCCTCGCCCTGGCGCTGCCGTTCGTCCTCGAGCCGTGGGCGTGGTCGCTGGGGCTCGGCTACTCGAAGGGCCGGCAGCCTGTATGGTATGCGGAGACGGCTGTCGGCGTGGCGCTGCTCGTCTGGGTCGTGGTCGCGAGCCGGCGGCGGGCGGCGCCAGGCAGGGCCGCCGGCGGTTGAGCGGCGCCGACGGGGCGCCGCCGCCGGCGGAGGGGCGTGCGTGCCCCGGAATCTCCGGGGGTAGGTACTACTTGGACCAGACCAAGCTTGCACGGAAAGGCATGGAGTGAGAGGCAGAATGCGAACCGGCGGCCCCCGCAGCTGATGGCCGCCGCGCGCGGACCGCGCAAGAAGAAGGCCGAGGCCGGGGTGGCGGACGCTTCCGCTCAGCTGCGCCGGGAGGCCGAAGCGCGGCTCGACGGGCTGTCCGGCGCCCGGCCCGTGCCCGCGGACCCGGCGCTCGCCGCTCACGAGTTGCGCGTCCACCAGATCGAGCTCGAGATGCAGAACGAAGAGCTGCACCGCGCGCACCTGGAGGTGGACGCGCAGCGCGCCAAGTACTTCGAGCTGTTCGACCTGGCGCCGGTGGGCTACCTCACGGTGAGCGAGGTGGGTGCGGTCCGCGACGCCAATGTGACCGCCGCCCGGCTGCTGGGCGCGGAACCGCGGCAGATCGTGGGGCAGCCGTTCAGCACGTTCGTCGCCGGCGCCGACCGCGACGCGTACTACCTGCGCCTCAGGCTGCTAGCGCAGACCGGCGAGCCGCAGACCCTCGATCTGCGGCTGCGCCGCGGCGCCGGCACCGCTGCGGCCGCCGGCGACTTCTGGGCGCGCCTCGACGCACGCCTCGAGCCCGCACCCGAGGGCGAGACGCACCTCACCTGGGTCACGTTCACGGACATCACGCCAAGCAAGGAAGCCGAAGCGGCGTTGCGCGAAAGCGAGCAGCGTGCGCTCGAACGCTCGAGCCGGGGAGAGCGGCTGAACGCGGCGCTCAACGAGGTGAATGCCAGACTCAACGCCTCGTTCGAGCTCGACGCAGCGCTCGCGGACGTGCTCGAGATCGCGCGCGTGGCGCTCGACTGCGACGTCGCCGTGCTCAGTCGCGCCGCGCCCGGCGGCCCGCGCCTCGAGCACGCCGTCGGGCTGGAGATGCCGGACGGTGGCCTCGTCTTCGACCAGGAGCTTCTCGTAACTGTCTCCGCGGACGTGCCGACGGTGTTCGCGAGCTCGGGCGACCCGCAGGCGGCGTGGCCGAGCCACCGGCTGGGGCTCGCCGAGGCGATCGTCGGGCCGTTCCCGCTGCACTGGCAAGGGGACGGCGCGCTCCTGCTTGGCAGGACGAACGGAGAGCGCGGCTTCGACGAGCAGGCGGTGGACTTCGTCCACCGCCTCACGCTCGCGCTCGCGCTGTCGCTCGCGAACGCGGCGCGCTTCGAGGCCGAACACCACATCGCCGAGACCCTGCAGGAGGCGCTGCTGCGCATGCCCGCCTCGATCCGCGGCCTCGAGTTCTCGCATCTCTACCGTTCGGCGACCACGACGACGCGCGTCGGCGGCGACTTCTTCGACGCCTTCGAGATGACCGGCGGCCGGGCGGGCGTCCTCATGGGCGACGTGTCCGGCAAGGGGCTCGAGGCCGCCGTGGTGACCTCGATCATCAAGGACACCATCAAGGCCTACGCGCACGACACCCGGTCCCCGGCGGCGGCCGTCAAGCGTGCGAACGCCGCGCTCGGCGAAGCGGTAGGGCCGCCCACCTTCGCGAGCCTCTTCTACGCCGTCGTCGACGGCGCGCGCGGCGTGCTGACGTACTGCAACGCAGGGCACCCGCCGCCCGTGGTCCGCGCCGCCGACGGTTCGCTGCGACTGCTCGAGGGGACGTCGCCCGTCATCGGCGCGTTCCCCGGCTCCGCCTTCGCCCAGCGCACCGTGAGGCTCGCCGGCGACGAGACGGTGCTGCTGTACACCGACGGTGTGACCGAGGCACGCGACCCGGCGGGGACCTTCTTCGACGAGCCGCGCCTGCACGCCGCCGTGCAGGCGGCGGGCGCGGCCGGCGTCGCCGGCCTCCCGGCGGCGATCTTCGCCGCGGTGATGGCGTTCAGCGAGGGGCGCCTGACCGACGACATCGCCTTGCTGGCCTTTCGGCATGCGGCGGCGCTCGCGCCGGAGCGCTAGCCGCTCGGCTGCGCCCGCCGGCCTCTTGAGGCGCGCCGGCCGGGTCCACCTCCGCATGCGGTTTCGCCGCGTAGCGGCAGGGGAATCCCCGGCGCACAAGCCATGCGACCCCGCGGACAGTCCGGTCGCGGGGGAAAGGGAGATGATGAGCCAGCCGCCTGTGACGAGCGCGGGGATCCGGCCACACGCGCCCGCGGCGCAACACGGAGTCGTGCGCACCGGCGTGCGGGAGGCCGCATGAGCGACGGGCAACGCTGCGTCGAGATCCTCTCCGGCGTCCACGCCACCATCGTCCAGCTCGAGGGTGAGATCGACATCGGCTCGGCGACGGACTTCAAGGAGGCGCTGCTGCGATCGATCGACGGCGGTGCGCGTCGCCTCGTCGTCGACGCCACCAGGGTGACCTTCATGGACTCATCGGGTCTGAGCGTGCTGATCGTCGGCGAACGACGGCTGCGTCCGCTCGGCGGCTCGCTCGCGATCGCCTGCGGCGAGACGGTCCGGCGGCTCCTGCGGATGTCCGGGCTCCAGGACTCGTTCAGCCTCTATCCGGACCGCGACGCAGCGCTCCAGGCGGCGCTCGGCGCTCCCGGCTCCGCGGCCGCCCCGGCCCTGCCCGACGCGCCCTAGCCGCGCCTTCCGGCCCGCGGCCGGCTCCCGTCCGGCGCGGAAGGGAGTAGTGTGCTTCTGCAGTGACCGGCCCGATGAACACTCCCGACCCGCTGGGTCTCGCCGCCGCCGCGCGAGCCATGGACTTCGGCCTCCCGGTCGATGCCGCGATGTTGCGCCGCGTCGTGAGCACGATCTCGTCGGTCGGGTCTCATCCCACGGGCTTTCGCGCCGGCGGCACGCCAGAGGACCGCGCGGTGACGGAGTTCGTCGCCGCGGAGATGCACGCGATAGGGCTGTCGCGCGTCGGGTTCGAGGACGTCCCGGTCGACGCGTGGCGGTTTCGCGGCGCGTCGGTCAGCGTCGAGGGTGAGAGCAGGTTCGAGGGCGCGTCGATGGCCGGCGTGCCGGCGACTGGCCCTGCCGGGGTCAGCGGCGAGCTGGTGTTCGTCGGCGACGGGCGGCGCGAGCGTCTCGACCGGCTGGACGTCGCCGGCAAGGTCGCGCTGGTCGATTGGCGGCACGCGTCGGTGTGGATCAGCGAGATCGGCCTCGAGCTCGGGATGCGCGGAGCCGCGGCGATCGTCCTTGCGTGCCTCGATGGGGGACAGCGGTTTCAGGGCCCGGGTGCTCTAGGCACGTCGGTGGGGCGCTGGCACCCGGCCGCGCCGCCACTGGTCACGATCCGCAAGAGCGACGCGCTCGGGCTGGTCGAGCTCTGCCGGTCTGGCGCCCCCCGGGTCACCGTCGTCCTGGACGTCGAGATCGAGCGGCACGCGGAGGGGCGGAACGTCGTCGGCGTCCTCTGCCCCGAGCAGCGCGGCGCCCCGATCGTCGTCGGCGCGCACCACGACGGCTGGTTTTCGGGCGCGTTCGACAACGCCAGCGGGGTCGCCTCGATGCTTGCGGTCGCCAAGGCGCTCGTCGAGGCCGACTGGCGGCCGAGCCGCCCCATCTGGTTCGTCTCGCACACCGCCGAGGAGTACGGCCGGCTGGACGACGACGCGCCCTGGTGCTTCGGCGCCTGGCGCCAGGTCGCTTTCGCGCACCGCGAGTGGGGCGCGACGGTGCCCTTCTACCTGGACGTCGAAGCGTCCGGCCGTCCCGAGTTCCCGCTCCTGGTCCTCGGCCCGGTCGAGCTGCGCCGGTTCGCCGGCGGCTGGTGCCGAAGGGCGGCGCGGGATGGGCTGCTGCCCTCGGGCTGGGGGTTCTCCGGCCCGTCCACCGGGACTCACCAGTGGCCCTTCCAGCTCGCCGGGATCCCCGGCCTGAGCCTCTTCAACTGGCACACGGACTTCGAGCGCACCGACTACCACACGACCAACGACACCATCGACAGGCTCGACTTCAAGTACCTGTCGGGTCTCTCCCGCCTGCACGTCGCGCTGCTCGTCGCCGCTGAGCGCTCGGTGCGCGACCGTGACCTGCTGGACTATGGGGCGCGCGCCCGCGACGTCGCGCGCGCCACGCGTTCGCTCCCCGGCCACGAAACGCTGGCGCAGGCGGCCGGGGAGTACGCCCGTGACGGCTCGAGACGCGCGTTCGCGCGCCTGGCGCGGGCGGGGATCGCCGTCGACGCCCGCGGCGAGACCGGCTACCTGTACGAGCAGGCGTCGCGAGACGTCCTCCACCTGGACGCGGCGCTGGAGCGGATCGCCGCGGGCGATCTGCGCGGCGCCGCGCGCGCCGCTTCACGGGTGGGCGCGAACGACCTCCAGCGCTGGGTCTCGCACGATGTCCAGGCGCGCACCGAGCGGCGCCGCCTCGCGACCCGCGGCTCGTGGTCGGAGAAGAGCCACCTGACCAGGAGCCCGGACCTGTGGCGGGAGATCGCCACGTTGCGGGCGGAGCGCGGCGCGCGTCCGTTTGGAGCTTGGGTGCCGCGCTCTCTTGAACGTCATCGGCGGCGCATGGACGCCGAGGTCGGGCGACGGGTTGCCCGGCTGGCGTCCGCCCTTTCGCCGGGCGCCGGTACGCGGTGACGCCGGCGATGGCGCGGCGCGCAAAGACGCCGCGGCCTCACGCCCCGGCGGCCAGGCGCTGCTCCTCGGCCGCTCGCAGCAGCTGAGCAAGCTCCTGCCGGGTCGCGGCGTCGGCGCGGTAGGGCGGCTCTTCGGCGCGCAGCGCCGCGACCTTGGCGCGCACGCGGTCCTTGAGCGTGCGCGAACCTTCCGCGGCCCAGCGGTCGTGCACGCTGCGGTCGAACAGGCTGGGGATCCAGAACTCTCGGTTGTGACTCCGCGTGTACTTGCGCCCCAGGTGATGTCCGCCCGGGCCTACGGCCAAGATCTCGTCCACTGCCAGCGCCTCCGCGTCCACGCGCATCTCCTGCAGGTAGGTCCGCGCCCAGGCGACGCACTCGTCGCCGAACACGAGGGATTCGTAGGAGGACTGCAGGCCGACCTGCAGGTAGCCCAGGTCGTGGATGAGCGTCGAGTGCTGCAGCGCGCCGAGCACGGTGAAAGCGAACTCCTCGGCCGCCCACTGCTCGTCGAGGTCGTTCGCGTCGGTCATGCCTGCGTAGTTGAAGCTCGGCA
>CAIWHY010000414.1 GCA_903912585.1 uncultured Thermoleophilia bacterium
AGCACGGCGGCGAGTCTCCAGGGGCGCCGGCTCATCGCGCCCCTCCCTGTGAAGGGCCGCCGGCAGGCGCCGGAGGCTCGGCCGCGGCCGCCGGCGCCGGCTCGTCCTCGCCGGACTCGAGATACGCCGCCGCGTTGGGCGCGATCCAGCCGGGTTTGCGGAAGACCCAGAAGACCATCGGCGCCCCTACCGACAGGATCAGCGACAGGGCGAGCAGGACGAGCACGTAGGTCCACGTGCCGACGTTCTTCACGATCGACGGAGGCATGAGGCCGACGACGAAGGCGAACATGAGGGCCGCGATGGCGACGCCGGCGATGACCCACACGCCGGCCTTGCCGCCGGGGATCCGGTAGGCGCGCACAGTGTCCGGCTGCGAGTAGCGCAGCTTGATCACCGAGGCGAACATGAAGAAGTACATGATGATGATGACTTCGGTGGTCACCGCCGAGAGCACCCAGTAGGCGGAGTTCACCGACGGCATCAGCACGAAGGCCAGCGAGAACGCCGTCGAGATCACGGCCTGGATGAGCAGCACGGCGACCGGCGACTGGTGCTTGTTGTGCTGTCGCCACACCTTGGGCAGGTCGCCCTGGGCGGCGGCGACGCCGAGGCCCTTCGCCGGCCCCACGAGCCAGGTGCTCAGCTGGGCCACGGAGCCGACCGCGATCAGCACCGCCATCGGCGCCGTCAGCCAGCCCAGCTTGAGGTGATCGAGCATCGCCTGGATGGCCTGGATCACGCCGGCCGCCAGGCTCAGGTCCTTGGTCGGGACGGTGTAGAGGATCGCCAGCGTGCCCAGCACGGAGAGCCCGAAGATCGCCGTCGCGGAGATCATGATGGCGCGCGGGAAGTCGCGGCCCGGGTCCTTGGTCTCGAGGGCGTGGAACCCGGCCATCTCCATCCCCGCGAACAGCAGGATGACGGTGGCCACGAAGGGCAGCGTGCCGCTGTTCAGCGTCGGCACCATTGCGCCGACCGAGAAGTGCACCACCGGGCCGTTGCCCTGGAGGATGTACACGAGGAGCAGCACGACGAGCACGGCGGACGGCAGGATGACGCCGAAGACGCCGCCCCACGTGCTGATCGCGCTGCTGTAGCGCTCGCCGAAGAAGTTGAGCAGCGTCACGCCCCAGAAGACGGCCAGCATCACCACGACGTTGTACAGCGGGTTGTTGCCGAGGCTCGCGGAGATCGCGTAGGCGAACGTCCCCGAGATGAACGACAGCACCGTCGGGAACCAGACCACGTTCTCCGACCACTCGCTCCAGATCGCGATGAAGCCCGAGCGTTCGCCGAACGCCTCGCGGACCCACGCGTAGACTCCGCCGCCCTTGGGCCAGCCGGTCGCCAGCTCGGCGCCGACCAGCGAGAGGGGGAGGAAGAACAGGATGAGGGCCAGCACGTACCAGCCGATCATCGACCAGCCTTCTTCGGCCATGGACGGGTAGTTGCGGATGCTGAGCACCGCCGTGACCTCGATCATGCCGAGGGCGAAGACGCCCAGCGTCACCGCCCTGGCCTTGCCTCCTTTTGCGTCGTCTGCCACAGTCGCTCACCTCCTCATTTCACGACGTAGATGACGTAGTCGCCGTCTTCGTGCTCGACGCCGTGCAGATCGTGCTCGAAGCCGGGGAAGCGGCGGTCGAACGCCTGCAAAGCCTTGAGATAGCCGACGAACGGGCCGTCGGCGTCGCCGACGTTCTCGCCGGGCATGAGCAGCGGGATGCCCGGGGGGTACGGTACGACGCCCATCGACACGGTGCGCCCGGCGATGTCGTCGACCTTGACCTTCTGGACCGTGCCGCGCACCACGTGGGCAAAGGCGTCGGCGTTCTTCATCGTCGGCACGGGCAGGTTCGCGTAGGCGGCCTGCATCGCGGCCATCTGCCCGGTCTCGCGCATGGTCTCGTGCATCTCGCGGGCGAGGTCGGCGAGGCCCATGCCGCGGTAGCGCCCTGCGCCCGCCGCCGCGACGCCGGGCAGCGCGTCGGCCAACGGGGCGTTGCGGTCGTAGTCGCGCTTGAAGTCGAAGAGCGTGGTCAGCAGCGAGCCCCACTTGCCCTTGGTCGTGCCCATCGAGAAGAGGAACAGGATCGAGTAGTCCTGCGTCTTCTCGGCGACGATGGCGGCGTGCTGGTCGAGGTAGGCGGTCACGAGCGCCGCCGGGATCCCCCAGCTCTCGAGCTCGCCGTCGACGCCCATGCCGGGCGTGAGCACCGTCACTTTGATCGGGTCGAGCATCGCGTAGCGATCGGGCAGGCCCTCGAACCCGTGCCAGGTGTCGCCGGGATGCAGGAGCCAGGGCTCCGGGCTGGTGGTGAGCAGCTCGTCGGGGGCGTCGGCGAACGCCACTTGCGCCCCCGTCTCGGGGTCGGTGACCTCGTCGGCCTGCCAGCAGCCGAAGAACCAGTCGTCGCCGAGCTCGCGCTGGGCACGCGCCACCGTCTTGCGGAAGGCCACGGCCTCCTGGATCGCCTCGGTCGTGAGCACCAGCCCGCCGCGGCCCTCCATCATCTTCGCGGCCACGTCGTTGGAGGCGATGATCGCGTACAGGGGCGAGGTGGAGGCGTGCATCATGAACGCCTCGTTGAGGCGCGGCATGTCGATCGGCCGGCGGCCGTTGCGCACGTGGATGTAGGAGGCTTGGGAGAGGGCGGCCAGCAGCTTGTGTGTGGACTGCGTTGCGAACGTCGTCGGGCCGCCCTCGGGCCGCGGCCCGGAGTGCATGGCGTGCCGTTCGTCGTAGATGGGATTGAAGGCGGCGTAGCCGTACCAGGCCTCGTCGTAGTGGATGCGGTCCACGTGGCTGCCCAGCACCTCGTCGACCGTGGGGACGTGGTACAGCAGGCCGTCGTAGGTGGAGTTGGTCACCATGGCGATCACCGGCTTGGCGTCGTCGGGGGCCAGGGGAGAGGCTTTGATCTTGGCGGCGATCGCCTCCTCGGTCATCTCGCTCGGCGGGATGGGGCCGATGATGCCGTAGCGGTTGCGCGACGGGATCATGTACACCGGGATCACATGCGTGATGGTGTCGGCCTGCTCCATCGACTTGTGGGCGTTGCGGTCGTCGACGACCACGTCGCCGGCCACGGCCGTGGCCTGATGCACGACGCGGTTGGACGTCGACGTGCCGTTGGTCACGAAGAGCGTCATGTCGGCGCCGAAGATGCGCGCCGCGTTGCGCTCGGCCTCGCCGATGGGCCCGGAGTGGTCGAGCAGCGAGCCGAGCTCGCCGACCGAGATCGAGAGGTCGGAGCGGAAGGTCTGCTCGCCGAAGAAATCGTAGAAGGCGCGGCCGGTCGCGCTCTTGCGGAACGCCGCGCCGCCTTCGTGCCCCGGCGTGTGCCACGAGTACTCGTGCGTCTCGGCGAAGGCCATGAGGGCCTTGAGCATCACCGGCACCACGGAATCGCGATAGGCGCTTGCGGCGTCGCGCAGGCGCCCGGCGATCCAGTCGGCCGTGTCGTCGAGCAGGTAGACGTACTCGTCGACGCTGCGGATCGTCGTCAGAGGCACGTCGCCGAGCGCCGTGCGCTCGGTCATCAGGCAGAGCGGCAGGCGCTCGTTGCGGCTCCGTGCCAGCGCCACCAGCTCCTCCGTGCGCGCTGGGTCGCCGGAGAGGTCCCAGTCGACGATCGCGACGTCGATGCTCGGGTCTGAGCGGACGACGGCCTCGCCGTCCTCGGCCGAATACGCCGCGACGACCTCGACGTCGAGGTCGGCGAGCGCGTCCACGAGGGCGGCGAGCGCGCGGGTCTCGGCGGAACCGCCGGCCAGCTCGTCGTGCACGATGAGCGCACGCAGGGGTGATCGGGCGAGCTCGGACATGGTGCTCCTTCGAGATCGGGGTGCAGTCGACGCAGGCTTCGCTGCCGGCCTCGGAGAGTCCTGCCGCGAGCGCCGCCGCAACGCGGGCGCGATCGTCAGGCGAAGCGAGCCGCCGCGGCCCGCTGCCCGGCCTCGACCGCGGCGCGCACGCAGCAGCCCACGGCGTGGTCGTTCACGATCCCGGCGGCCTGCATGAGGGAGTAGGCGGTCGTCGGGCCGACGAAGCGGAAGCCTCGTCGTTTGAGCTCCTTGGCGAGTGCGGCGGACTCGGGGCTCGCGGCGACGAAGTCGGCCCGCGAGCGCGGCGCTTTGTGCGCCTGCGGCCGAAAGCGCCAGAAGAACGCCGCCAGCGAGCCGTGCTCGGCGATCACCGGCAGGGCGGCGCGGGCGTTGCCAATCGCCGCCTCCACCTTGAGCCGGTTGCGCACGATGCCGGCGTCGGCGAGCAGGCGCTCCCGGTCGGCGTCATCGAACGCCGCGACCGCGGCGATCCGGAAGCCGGCGAACGCCTCCCGGAACGCCGCCCGCTTGCGCATGATCGTGAGCCACGACAGGCCAGACTGGAAAGCTTCGAGCGTGAGGCGTTCGAACAGCCCGTCGTCGGTCAGGACGGGGCGCCCCCACTCATCGTCGTGGTAGGCGACGTACTCGGGCGCCCCACCGACCGCCCAGAAGCACCGCGGCAGGCCATCCGGGCCCGGCGCCAACGCGTCGGGGCCCGACGCGAATGCCCCCGAGTCTGGCGCGCCGTCGCCAGGGCCTGGCGCGCCGTCGCCGGAATCTGGCGCGCCCCCGCCGCGGTCCGGCGCGCCGCCGGCCGGCTCGTCAGTCGGCGTCACGGTCCTGGCCGAGGCTGTGCCTGGCCTTCGCCAGCAGTTCGTTGGCCTCCTTCTGGGCCCTCTCGAACAGATCGGCGGCCTCCTTCATCGCCTTGTCCAGCAACTCCGGACCCTGCGTCTTGGCCCGTTCGATGAGCGCGGCGCCTTGCTTCATGGCCTTTTCGACGATGTCCGCGGCCTCCGCCCTTGCCCTGTCGCTCGCCGGCTTGGCCTTCTCGCCGAGTTCGCCGGCCCTTGCCTTGGCCGACTCGACGTAGGGCCTGGCCTTCTCCTGCAGATCCGCGGCCGTTTCTTTGGCCTTTTCCGTGACTCCCATGGCTGCCTCCTCTGATCGATGTCTACAGGTCTTCTACCCGCGGCGAGGCATCGTCAGCCAACCGGGGCAGGCTCTCGCGACATTGGAAGGGGAGTGCACGGGCGCAGCCGACGTCCGGAGAAGGTGCAGGGAGTCGGGCCAGTGGCCGGCCGAGCAGCGGGCCTGCGCGCAGCTGGCCCTGAACGGCGGTCCCGCGCGCCGGGACGGTCCTACCAGCGCGGAGTCGCGCGCGCCGACCCCCGGCCGCCGGCGCGCGCGACGGTGACGGGCACGCCGAAGCAGGCGCTCAGCGGCTCGTCGGCGAGGACTTCGGGCGCGACGCCGCAGGCGACCACGCGCCCGCTCTTCAGCAGCAGCGCATGCGTCGTGCTCGCGGGCAGTTCCTCCAGATGATGCGTGACCGTGACGACCGCCGGTACCGGCCGGCCGGCGGCGAGCGACGCCACGGCCGCCAGAAGGGCCTCGCGACCGGGCAGGTCGAGGCCGTCGGCCGGCTCGTCGAGCAGGAGCAGCGGCGGGCGCCGCATCAGCGCCCGTGCGAGGAGCACGCGGCGGCGCTCGCCTTGCGAGCACGCCGCGAACGAGTGGCCTGCGACGGCCGCGCAGCCGAACTGCGTCAGCAGGCTCGCGGCCCGCTCGCGCTCGGCGCCGCCGATCCGCTCTCCTAGCACCTGGATCGTGCCGGTGACGCCGGTCAGCACGACCTCGAGCGCGGTCCGCCGCGGCGAGAAGGCTTCTTCGGTCTTTGCGTCGACGTGCCCGATACATTCGCGCAGTTCGCGCAGGTCCACGTGGCCGACTCGCTCGCCGAGGATGTCCACCGTGCCGCCGCTGGGGTGGCGCATGCCGGCGGCGATGTCGAGAAGGGTCGACTTGCCGGCGCCGTTCGGGCCGAGGACGGCCCACTGCTCGCCGGCGCCGACGTCCCACGACACGTCGGTGAGGATCGGGAGGCGCCGGCCGGAGTGCGGTGCGAGCTCCCACACGGTCACGCGGGCGAGGGCGAGCGCCGGCGGCGTGGGCGCAGACGAGGCGGTCACGCGCTCAGCCGCGGCCGGTCACGCGCTCAGCCGAGGCGCGCGATGCGCTCGCCGCGCACGCTCAGCCGCGCGGCGGCAGAGGCGGCGGCGAGCGCCTCCGGCTCCTCGGCAGTGAGGCCGACGCGGGCGCGG
>CAIWHY010000415.1 GCA_903912585.1 uncultured Thermoleophilia bacterium
GAGCTCGTCGAGGATTTGCTGCTCGACCTATGCAGCTTCTGCAACGACGACTCGCTGCCCGCGGTCGTGCAGGCGGCCTTGGCGCACGCGCAGTTCGAGACCATCCATCCGTTCGTCGACGGCAACGGCAGGACGGGACGAGCGTTGATCCACCTGATCCTTCGGCGGCGAGGGCTCGCGCCGCGCGTGCTTCCGCCCGTCTCGCTCGTCCTGGCCACCTGGTCGACTGACTACGTCGCAGCGCTCGAAGGTACGCGGTACGCGGGGCAGTCTGATTCCCCAGAGGCCCAAGCGGGGTTGAACAACTGGACGGGATTGTTCGCCACCGCATGCAGACGAGCGGTCGATGATGCGACCGAGTGCGATGATCGCGCGCGTGGACTGGAGGCAGGCTGGCGGAGTCGTCTTGCCTCGGTCCGCGCGAATTCGGCGACCGACCTGCTGCTCCACGCCTTGCCCGGCGCGCCCATCCTCACGGTCAAGAGCGCCGCCGATCTCATCCATCGCAGCTTGCGGGCCACGAACGAAGCCATCGCCCGGCTTGCCGACGCCCGGGTGCTGACGCAGGTCACCGTGGGCCGACGCAACCGTGCCTTTGAGGCGCGCGAGATGATCGACGCCTTCATCGATCTGGAGCGACAGCTCGCCAGTCCGGGCGGCGATACGCTTGTGGCGCCGGCGAGCCGAAGGGTCCCTCGGCGGCGATGATCGACCGGAAGATGGTGGGCCGCGTTGGGATCGAACCAACGACCTTGGGATTAAAAGTCCCCTGCTCTACCGACTGAGCTAGCGGCCCGCGGGCAGAGATTGTACCACCGGCCGGCGGGAAGCCACCGCGATGCCCGCCGCCGGGGCGCGGCGCGGCGGACATCGCGCGTCAGCCGGTCCAGTCGGCGCGCAGCAGGGAGAACTGTACCTGGTCGTCGCGCGAGGGGAGCGCCGAGGGCGCCGCGGCAGCGGCCGCCGGCGCAGCGGCGGTCTCAGGGCCGGCCGTTTCCGCGCCGGCCGGCAGCTCCACTCTGCCGGCGCGGTCCTTGCCCGGCTCCACGGCGAGGAAGCCGCGCAGAAGGCCCTCGCGGCGGAAGCCCAGCTTCTGCGCGAGCGACTGCGAGGCGGCGTTGCCGGGGTAGGTGAGGATCTCGAGCCGCTCGAGGCCGATCTCCGCGAAGGCCCAGCGCACGACGAGGCGCGCCGCGGCGAGGGCGAAGCCTTCACGGCGCGCCTCCCGCGCGATCCAGTAGCCAAGTTCCGCAGCCTGGCGGTCGGCGAACAGGTCCAGGCTGATGCTGCCGAGGAGCTTCTCGCCGCCGGCGTCCGCGATCGCCAGGCGCGCGCGCTCGCCGGCCACGAGCCGCCGCCAGCTGTCGCCGATGAACGACTCGGCGTCGGCGAGCGTGTACGGGCGCGGCACGAGGTAGATCCAGCGCGCCACGTCCGGGTCGTCGCAGGCGGCCTGCACGGCCGCCGCGTCCTCGATCCAGAAGGGCCGCACGACGATGCGGCCGTCCTCAAGGCGTGGGTCCGGAAGCGTGACCACGGGCTCCCGCGGGTCGTCGTGCTTCATGCCGTAGAGGACGTCGTCGGCGCGGCGGGTGCGGGCCGTGAGGTAGCCGCGCATGACGCCCTCGCGGCGGAAGCCCGCCGCCTGCGCCACGCGCTGCGAGCCGTAGTTGTCGACGTCCGTGGTCAGCTCGAGCCGCTCGAGCTCGAGCTCGTCGAAGGCCCAGTCGCGCACGAGGCGCACGGCCGCGCTCGTGACCCCCTTGCCGCGCGCCCAAGGCGCGCACCAGTAGCCGATCTCGCCGGCCTGGCGCAGCGCCACGACGTCGAGGGAGATCATCGCCAGCAGCTCGTCGCTTCCCGCGTCCACCACCGTCCAGTTGGCGATGAGCTCGTGGGCCCAGAAGTGCTCGTTGTAGGAGAGGAAGTCCACGAAGTCGCTCTCCTCGTACGGGTACGGCACGCGGAAGCAGAAGCGCTCGATGAGGCCGTCGTTGCAGGCCTTGACGACGGCCGCCTTGTCCGCCGCCTGGAGGCGGCGGAGGCGGATGCGGCCGTCGCTCAGCTCGGGCGGGTGGGTGATGTCGCCGAGGTCCTTCATCGTAGCCCCCATAGTACGCAGGCAGCGTGGCCGCTTGGGACGGTCATGCGTTCATCTACCCGGCCGTGGGTCGCTTGGCAACAGCGAAGCGAGCAGACAGTCGGTGCGCTCGCCGCGGATGATGATCTCCGCGCGCAGCAGGCCCTCGACCTGGAACCCGCAGGCGAGGATCGTGCGCCGCGAGCCCTCGTTGCGCGGGTCGCAGCGGATCTGCAGGCGCCCCATGCCGAGCTCGTCGAAGCACCAGCCGACCACCAGGGCGACCATGCCCGTCGCCACGCCGCCCCTGCGTGCGCTCTTCTCGACAAGGTAGCCGATGTCGCCCTTCTCGCTCTCCGCGTCGATGCGCACGCTGGTCGAGCCCAGGTGGTGGCCGTCGCCGGCAGCGACGGCGACCCAGGTGGCGAAGCGGTCCTCGCGCCAGCGTCGCCCGGCGTCGGCGATCCACTCCTCGGCGTCGGAGAGCTTGTACGGGTCGGGCAGCGGCAGCCAGCGCAGGGCCGCCTCGTCCTGGCACATGGCGGCGACGGCCGCGGCGTCGCCAGGCCGGTACGGGCGCAGGACCAGCCGGCCGTCGCTCAGCTCGGGCAGATGGGCGATGTCGCCGAGATCCTTCATCGCTGCCTGAGGTCTTTCACGCTCGGCCCCCTAAACGGGGAGAGGCGGGGAAGCCGCAGCGGCCGCCCCGCCCCTCTCTCACTCTCGCCCTAGTGCAGGAAGTGGCGCCGGCCGGTGAACACCATGGCGGCGTCGCGGGCGTCGCAGGCCTCCACGGCGGTGACGTCGCCCTTGGAGCCGCCGGGCTGCATGAACGCCGTGATGCCGTGCTCGATGGCGAGCTCCACGGCGTCCGGGAACGGGTAGAAGGCGTCCGAGCCGATGACGGCGCCAGCGAGCTCCCCGCGCGCCTTGTCGATCGCCACGCGCGTCGCGTCGACGCGGCTCATCTGCCCGGCGCCGACGCCCACGGTGGCGAGGTTCTTGGCGATGACGATGGCGTTGCTCTTGACGTGCTTGGCGACGCGGAAGGCGAAGATGAGGTCGCCCCACTCCTGCTCGGTCGGATGGCGCCTGGTCGCGACGGTCATCTCGTCGCGCTCCTCGATGTCGCCGTCCTTGTCCTGCACGAGGATGCCGCCGATGACGCGCTTGTAGTCGAGCTCGCCGGGGTTGGCCTGGCGGCGCTCCTCATTGCGCAGGATGCGGATGTCCGCCTTGCGCGTGAGGATCTCGAGTGCCGCGTCGTCGTAGGCCGGCGCGAACAGCACTTCCACGAAGAGCGCGCTGAGGCGCTCGGCGAGGGACACGTCGACCATGCGGTTGACCGCGATCACGGAGCCGAAGGCGCTCACCGGGTCGCACGCGAACGCCTTGTCGTAGGCGGAGGTGAGGTTCTCGGCCAGCGCGCAGCCGCACGGGTTGTTGTGCTTGATGATGGTGACGCAGGGCAGCGTGAACTCGTCGCAGATGCCGCGCGCGGCGTTGAGGTCGTAGAGGTTGTTGAAGCCGAGCTGCTTGCCGTGCAGCTGCGTCACCTGCGAAAGCAGGTGCTGGCGCATGCCCACCTCGGCGTAGTACGCGGCGCGCTGGTGCGGGTTCTCGCCGTACTTCAGCTCGAGGACCTTCTCGTAGTCGCGCATCACGTACTCGGGGAAGTCGCCGTCGGCCTCGCTGAACCAGTTGGCGATCACGAAGTCGTAGTGCGCCGTGCGGTGGAAGGCCTTCGTGGCGAGGCCGCGCAGCGTCTCGATGCCGAGCGCGCCGTCGTTGGCCTTCATCTCGGCGAGGATCTCGTCGTAGTCCTCATGGCTGGTGACGACAGCGACGCCGGCGTGGTTCTTGGCGGCGGCGCGGATCATGCTCGGGCCGCCGATGTCGATGTTCTCGATCACGACCTCGTCCTCGACCCCGCGCCGGCCGGCGACCTCCTCGAATGGGTAGAGGCTGCAGACGACCATGTCCACGGGCTCGATGTCGTGCTCCTTGATGGTCTCCATGTGCTCGGGCACGTCGCGGCGCGCCAGGATGCCGGCCATGAGCTTGGGGTGCATCGTCTTGACGCGGCCGTCGAGCATCTCCGGGAAGCCGGTGACCTCTTCGACGAGGGTGACCGGGATGCCGGAATCCTTGAGCAGCTTGGCGGTGCCGCCGGTCGAGATGACGGTCACGCCCATGTCGGTGAGACCCTTGGCGAACGACTCGACGCCGCTCTTATTGAACACCGAGATGAGAGCTCGCTGGACCTTCACGGGCACGCTCCTTCTGACGGACTGACGCGGCGGGGTGCTTGAGTGGCTCGGCCGCCCGCCCCGGTGCCTTGCCTGCGGTTAGCCTACAAGAAAGGCAACACCCGGTGAAGGGCCACGGCCGTCAGCCGAAGCGCGCCGCGGCCGCCAGCCGAAGCGCGCCGCGGCCGTCGGCTGAGCCGGGCGGCGCGGGACTGCGCATGCGCCGCCCGGCTCGGTCTACTTGGCGCCGGCGGCTTCCATGGCCCGCGCCACGTCCTGGAGCAGGCCCCAGTCGTCGATCTGGGAGATCTGCACGACCGCGTCTCCCCACGTGTAGACGACTGTGGAGGGCAGCCGCCCGGCGCGGAACTGCACCTGCGTGTAGGCGGCGTCGCGGGCGGCGGCGGTGTCGAAGGTGAGCACGCCGACGAGAAGGCCGCCGGACGCGCCCTTGCGGTCGACCTGGTACCAGGTCGCGCCGGTGCCGCCCGGATACCGGTTCTCGGCCGTGCCGCTGGCGGTGACCGTGGCCCCGGCCGTTCGTGCGGCCTTGGCGACGTCGGGTGTGGCGCTCCCCGTGAAACCGGCGTGCCCGCAGGCGCCGAGGAGGACGACGAGCGCGGCGCTCGCCGCCAGCACGGCGGCGA
>CAIWHY010000416.1 GCA_903912585.1 uncultured Thermoleophilia bacterium
AGTACGGCGACCTCAGCGACGCGCAGCTCGCCGCGGCGCTCGACGCCGTGGAGGCCGGGCAGGCTGCGCCCGCCGGCCCGGCCGCGCCCGCCCTCGCCGCCTTCGTGGGCGACGTGCGCGAGGAGTACTTCACGGTGCTCGCGCACCTCATCGACTCGCGCTACTACCGCACGCACGGCGCGCCGGGCGCGCCGGCCGGCAAGTACTCGGCCAAGCGGCGCGGGTACGTCGTCTCCATGGGCCAGGACCTCGGCGCCGTCAAGATCAGCGGCTGGACGCACACGATCCCCGAGTACTTCGACTTCGCGCGTTTCTGGGCCGGGTACCCCGGCTTCGCCGGCGACGGCCCGGCTTCCGCCGATCCGGCGCGCGGCGTCGCCGACCCGGCCCTTCGCGCTCACGTCTGGGGTATGCACCACCGCTACCCCACGAACTCGCCGGCGATCGACGCCGAAGGGCGCGGCAACCCGGCCGGCGCGCATCCCTTCAAGGCCTACAACGTCCTGCTCATGCACAACGGCGAGCAGGTCGGCGTCGATTCCACGGCCCCGTTCCTGGCCGAGTACGGCTACGTGCACGCCGACCCGTCGATGGGCGAGGGCTTCGCCGACTACGAGGGCGACTCCACCTACGACCGCAAGGCGCTCACCGACACCGAGTACGCCGCCTACCTCGTCGACTTCACGCGCCGCGTGCTGGGCCTGAGCACCGAGGAGGCCTCGCAGGTGATCTCGCCGATCACCGGCCTCGACCTCGCGGCGATGGACGAGGAGCGGCGGCGGGCCTTCGCGCTGCTCTCGCTCAACTACATCCAGCTCACGCCGACCGGCCCGTACAAGTTCACGATCGTCGAGTCGCGACCGCCGGAGACGGCGGGTGACGACGCAGTGATGCCTGGGCGCGGCGGCAGGGGAGAGGCGCCTCCGGCGCCGCGCCGCGTCGGCTTCCGCGAGAACATGGACATCAAGTTCCTGCGGCCGCACGAGCTGGTGCTCACGGTCGACACCGGCCCCGGCGGCGTGCAGGCAGTCGCCAACGGCAGCGAGGCCAAGATCGCCGACAGCATGCTGCGCGTGCTGCACCACCAGGGGGTGCTCAAGGACGCCGGCCACGACCTGCGCTTCAACATGCGGCCCGGCGGCGACCCGGGGCGCGGCGAGTTCGGCGGCGTCGTGGAGGCGTTCCTGACGCCGGCGGGCGCGGGCCGCGAGGGCGGGGACCGCGACGCGGATGACCGCGCCGGCGCGGACCCGCTGGGCGCTGGCGCTCCCGGCGGCATCGACGTGCGCAACCGCTTCGGCGAGCGGGTGCGCGTGGAGCGGGCCGGCACGAAGACGGACCTGGCGGTGCCGCTCCGCGAGATCGAGCCCGGCGGCGCCTGGCGCGACGAGGTCGCGTTGCTGCTGGACGCCCTCGCGGCCGAGCTGCCCGCCGCCGTCGCGGCCGCGAGCGGCCGGTTCCTCGGCCCGGACGACGCGCTCCCGCCGGCTGCAGCGCGGCTCGTCGACGAGACCCTGGTGCGCCTGCGCGAGCTCTCCGGCGACGACTACCGGTACCTCGCGGAGGTCGCGCTGCCGGGGTTCGCGGGCCGGGGAGACGCAGCCCGCGCCGCCGCGCTCCGCGCACTCACCGAACTGCGCAAGCGGGTCATGTTCGCGGATCTCGGCGGCAAGGCCCTCTCCGGCATCGAGTACACGACGGACGGCGGGCGCGACGCCGCCGGCGCCCCCGAGGGCGGCGTCTGCCGCGTGCTCGACGGCGTCCTGCCGCTGCACGCCGCGCTCTACCGCGCCTGCAGCGGCCAGCTGGCGCTCGACGACGGCGCCGGCAGGGGGGAGGCCGTGGCCGGAGTGCCGGACGCCGGGGCCGGCAGGCGGGACGACGCGGCCCTCGCCGCCGGCGCCTGGGGCCGCCTCACCTTCGCGACCCGCGACGACCTGCTGCCGCCGCACGACGCGGAGCGCGACGTGCTCGTCGTGGACTTCGCCGGTTTCGAGAGCGAGTCGTTCGGGCTCGAGTGCGCCTCGCGCCTCGTCAGCGAGGCCGTCCGGCTCGGCTGGAAGAACCTCGTCGGCGACGGCTTCGTCGGCGGCCCGCGTTACGTCGGCTGCAACCTGCCGGGCCCGGACGGCGCTCCCGCCGCCGGCGTCGTCGTCGAGTTCTACGGCCGCGAGGCCGGCGACTTCCTCGGCGCCCTCCTCGAAGGCGCCGACATCCGCCTCTACGGCCAGGGCCAGTGCCACGTGGGCATGAAGGCGGCCGCGGGCTCGATCTTCGTCCTCCAGGACGCCCTCAACACCTGTTGCTACGCCGCCCACGGCGGCACCTTCAACGTGTGGGACTCCGGCTCGCGCTTCGCCGTCGCCGGTCAGAACAAGGTGACGGAGGACGACGGCGAGACGCCCGCACAGGGGTTCCGGTCGATCCACTTCGGCACGCCCAACGAGTACGCCTTCGAATACCTGATGAGCGGTGGCGACAACTCGCTGCACGTGGTGCTGGGCCTCGAGAAGCCGGACGCCGCCGGGGAGCTCCGCCTCAAGCCCAAGCCCTACGCCGGCAAGTTCTTCATGAGCGGCGCGGCCGCGGGGCGCGTCTTCGTGTTCGACCCGGAGGACAAGCTGGACCCGGCACAGTACCATGGGAACGTGGCCGAGGAGATCACAGAGCTGCAGTGGACCGCACACCTGGCGCCGTTCCTCGCCGCCG
>CAIWHY010000417.1 GCA_903912585.1 uncultured Thermoleophilia bacterium
CGAGACCTGCAAGGGCGACGGGCAGATCAAGATCGAGATGCACTTCCTGCCCGACGTGTACGTGCCCTGCGAGGCCTGCCGCGGCAAGCGCTACAACCGCGACACGCTCGAGGTCTGGTACAAGGGCAAGAACATCGCCGAGGTGCTCGAGATGAGCGTCGAAGATGCCGTCGGCTTCTTCGCCAACGTGACGCGCATCGCGCGCCGGCTCAAGGCGCTCGACGAGGTCGGCCTCGGCTACGTCAAGCTCGGCCAGCCGGCGACGACGCTCTCCGGCGGCGAGGCGCAGCGCGTCAAGCTGGCGAGCGAACTCAGCAAGGTCGCCACCGGCAGGACGCTCTACATCCTCGACGAGCCCACCACGGGCCTGCACTTCGCCGACATCGAGAAGCTGCTGGAGATGCTGCAGCGCCTGGTGGACCAGGGCAACACGGTCGTCGTGATCGAGCACAACCTCGACGTCATCAAGAGCGCCGACTGGATCGTCGACCTTGGGCCCGAGGGCGGGGAAGAGGGCGGCGCCATCGTCGCCGTGGGCACGCCGGAGGACCTCGCCGGCCTCTCCGGCATCTCCTACACCGGCGACTTCCTGGCGCGCGTGCTCGGCGACGGCTCGGCCGTCAAGGCCTGAGGGCGCCCGGGCTGCCCCCTGCCTGTCGGCGCCCGTCGGGGCGCTCGCGCCGGCGCGTGCGCGCGCGGGCCTCGCGCCGGCGCGTGCGCGCTCGGCGTCACTCGCCCAGGGCCTCCGCGACGGCGCGCTGGAACACCGCCTCCTCCGGCTTCACGCCTGTCCACGCCTCGAACAGCTGCATCGCCAGCTGCACCAGCATCTCCACGCCGTCGACCACCGCGCAGCCGCGTGCGCGCGCCGTGGTGAGGAACGGCGTGAGGCGCGGGTTGGTGATCACGTCGACGACCGTTGCCGAAGGCGCCACGCTGCCCCACACCACCGGCACTGGCTCGACTGCCGGGGCGCAGCCCAGGTGGGTGGCGTTCAGGAGGATCCCAGTGCCTTCGGGGACGGTGACGGCGCCTTCCCACGCCTGCCACGCCGTCGGGATGCCGGCGGCGCGCTGCACGAGCTCCGCCACCTCGGCGCCCTGCGCTTCGCGCCGCGTGATGACCGTGAGGTGCGCGGCGCCGGCCCACCCGAGCTCCACCGCCATGGCCCGTCCGGCGCCGCCGGCGCCGAGCATCGCCACGCGCTTGCCGGCGATCGGCGTCACCTTCTCGATCGCCTTCACGACGCCCTTGCCGTCGTTGTTGTGGCCGGTGAGGCGGCCTTGCTCGACGGTGACGTAGTTGGCGGCGCCGATGACGCGCGCGTCGTCGTCCACGGCGTCGAGGTGGGGCATGGAGGCGATCTTGTACGGCACGGTGATGCCGTAGCCGCGGAAGCCAAGCGCGCGTGTGCCGGCGATCGCGGCTGCCAGGTCGGCCGCGGCGACGTCGCACTTCCAGAACTGCCAGGGCAGGCCGTAGTGCGCGTACACGGCGTCGAACATGAGGTCGATCGGGTTCTCGGCCACGGGGTGGCCGAGCATGCCGGTCATCTGCTTCTGGGGCGGCAAGGCGTCTGACGACACGGGCGGGCTCCTTCGCGGCCGGGCAACGGGGACTCAGTCTACCGGCCTCCGGCCGGGCGCCGGCGTCTGCGCCCGGCAGCGTGAAGAAGGAGGTGGCGCCTTTCTCCGCCGCGGCGTCGGCGCAGAGGCGGCCGCAGGCCCGGGCCGCTGCTCCGCGACGCCGGGGTACAATCGAGCCGATGACGACGTCCTCACCCCAGCCCGGCGGCCACGCCGACGAACTGCGTCGCATCCTCCCGCGCATCCCCAACAGCCCCGGCGTCTATCGCTTTCTGGGGGCCGGGGGCGAGGTGCTCTACGTGGGCAAGGCCAAGGAACTGCGCAAGCGCGTCTCTTCGTACTTCCGGCGCAGCGGCACGCCGCACGGGCGCACCCCCGAGATGCTGGTGCTGGCGCGCGACATCGAGTGGGTGGTCACGGCCTCCGAGGGCGAGGCGCTGCTTCTGGAGGACAACTTCATCAAGGAGGCGCGGCCGCCGTTCAACCTGCGCCTGCGCGACGACAAGAGCTACCCGTTCATCGAGATCACGATGCGCGACGAGTGGCCGCGCGTGCGCTTCTTCCGCGGCCGGCACGTGCCCGGCAACCTGTACTTCGGGCCCTACTCGAGCGCCCGCAAGGTCCGCGACACGCTCGACGTGATCGGCCGCATCTTCCCGTACCGCAAGTGCCGGGGGGGGAAGCCGGGCCGCCCGAGCGGCTCGCCCTGCCTGCAGTACTTCATCAAGCGCTCGCTGGCGCCGTGCGACGACCGCGTCTCGCACGAGGAGTACATGGAGGTCGTGCGCCAGGCGGTCGACTTCCTGCGCGGCCGCCTCGGCGACGTCGAGCGCGGCATCGAGGGCGAGATGGCCGCCGCCGCTCAGGCTCAGGAGTTCGAGAAGGCGGCCTTGCTGCGCGACAGGCTGGCCGCCGTGCGCCACGTGCACGAGCGTCAGACGGCGCGCATCGAGGGGGGAGAGGCGTTCGACGTGATCGGCCTTTTCCAGGCCGAGCCGGGTGCCAACGCGCAGGTCTTCCGCGTGCGCGACGGCGCCGTCGTCGACCGCCAGTCGTTCTACGTCGAGAACAGCGCCGGGCGCGACGCGGCGGAGGTGCTGGAGGAGTTCCTGCTCGAGTTCTACTGGGACGGCTCCGCCGTGCCGCCGGAGATCGTGGTGCCGCTGGACGGCGACGCCGGCGTGGCGGCGCTGCTGACCGCGCGGCGCGGCGCCAAGGTCAGCGTGCGCGCCGCCAAACGCGGCCCCAAGCGGCGTCTTCTCGAGCTGGCGCAGCGCAACGCCGAGCTCGCGGCCGAGGCCGAGACCGAGCGCCTCGCACGCAAGCAGACGTCGCGCATCGCGGCGCTCGAGAGCCTGCGCGACGGGCTGGCGCTCGAGGGCCTGCCGTTGCGCATCGAGTGCTACGACATCTCCAACCTCGGCGAGCAGCACGCCGTCGGCTCGATGGTCGTCTTCGAGGGCGGCCTGCCCAAGAAGGCGCACTACCGCAAGTTCGCGCTGCGCGACGTCGCGGGCCAGGACGACTTCGCGATGATGAACCAGGTGCTGCGGCGCCGCTTCGAGCGCCGCGCCGCGAGCGCCGCCGAGTACGACGAGAGCTTTGCGGCGCTGCCCGACCTGGTCGTCGTCGACGGCGGCAAAGGGCAGCTCTCGGCCGCCGGCGCGGCGCTGCGCGACGCCGGCGTCTCGGTGGACCTCGTCAGCCTCGCCAAGCAGCGCGAGGAGGTCTTCGTGCCGGGGAGGCGGGAGCCGCTGCCGCTGCCCGCCGACGACCCGGGCTCTCTGCTCCTGCAGCGCATCCGCGACGAGGCGCACCGCTTCGCCGTGACGTACCATAGACAGCGTCGCGACGCCGACCTCACGCGCGCCTCCGTGTTCGACGAGCTGCCGCAGGTCGGCCCGGTGCGGCGGAGGCGCATCCTGGAGCACTTCGGCAGCCCCGAGCGCTTCATCGCCGCCTCGCGGGAAGAGCTCGAGCGCGTGCCGGGGCTGCCACGCAAGGTGGCGAGGGAGATCTATGCGCATCTTCACAAAGGGGGCTGAGCGCTACGCGGCCCTCGGCCCCGTCTCCGAGGAGTACTACATCACCGCTCTCGGCGTCGGCACCGTGCTCGTCGCCGGCGACGTGCCGCTTGAGCTCAAGCTGCCGGACGCGGACGCCGCGGCGCCGCCGAGCTGCCCCTCGAGCCGCTGGACGCTGGCGCTCGAGCGCTACTTCGCCGGCGAGCCGGTGACCTTCGACCTCGACGTGGACGCCTACGCCACCGTCCACGGCCTCACCGATTTCGAGCGCCAGGTCTACCGGGCGCTCGCCGCGGTGCTCTACGGCACCGCCTTGAGCTACCGCGACCTCGCCACCGCGGCCGGCCACCCCAACGCCTACCGCGCCGCCGGCTCCGTGATGGCGCGCAACGAGCTCCCGGTGATCCTGCCGTGTCACCGGGTGGTCAGGAACGACGGCCGGCTCGGCTTCTACGGCGACGACCCGGCCTGGAAGGCGCGGCTGCTGCGCCTCGAGGGCGTCGCCGTTGCCGGCGACCGGCTCGCGGCG
>CAIWHY010000418.1 GCA_903912585.1 uncultured Thermoleophilia bacterium
CGGCGGCGAGCGCCGCCGCGATGCGTCCAGCGTCCTCCCGATGCGGCACGACCACGGCGCACTCCCACGACCCGGCCCCTGCGCTCACGGACGCCACGATCGCGCGCACCGCCTCGCGCCCTTCAGCGCGTTCGTCCGGCACGGAGACGACCGCGAGGCTCCCGTCGCCCCCGAGCGGCGCCAGCGCCGCGGCGCCGGGTCCCTGCGAGCGCCAGACGGCGGAGAGGCGATCGACGTCTTTGACGGCCACCGGCGACGCCAGCGTCGAGAGTCGGCCGCCAGCGGCGAGTCCCAGCCCGAGCACGCCCGACGCCTCCTCGCTCGCAGGCGTGACCTCAGCCTCATCGCCCGGGAGCGTGACCGCGGCCTTGTCGCTCGCCGGCGTGGCCGCGGCCTGGCCGCCGCGCGGCGCCGGCACGAATGCGTCCGCGCCGGCGTCCAGCAGCGCGGCCACGAGCTCCCCCTGGGCCGAGTTGAGGTCGTAGATGCCGTAGACGACGACCGGCGGCCCGGCGCCGACGGCCGGCACCCTCGTGCCGGCGTTCTGCGACGGCCGGCCTGCGGCCCCGCGCACCCACCGGGCCGCGTCGCCGTGCACCTGCGCGTCGTCGGCGAGGCCCAGCCTGTCGAGTTCGGTGCAGTAGACGCTGTACAGCGCCTCGAGGTCGGCGGACTTGCCGGCCGCCTGCGGCCCGAGGCCCGCGCGCGCCCACGCCGTGTCTGGCCGGACGAGTGCCTGGCGCAGGTCGGCGAACGTGGCGGCCAGCGCCAGCGGGAAGTGCGGCCGGTCGGCGACGGGGCCGAAATAGGCAAAGCCGCGCCCGGCCTGCTCGGTGACGAGGCGCCGCAGCAGGCGCTCGCGGGCGAGACCCGCGAGCTGCAGCGGCGGCGCCCCGCGCGCCTCAGTGGCCAGCCGGCGCGCGAGCTGGGCCAGCGTGAGCACCGAGACGTTGGCCACGGCGCTAAGCCGGCGCACGAGGAGGTCGCCCACATGCGTGCGCACGGCGGACGAGCCGACCACGACCGTCAGCGGCACCAGCGGCCGCCCCGCCCGCAGCTCGCGGACGCGCTCCACGAGCGCCGCCTCGAGCTCCGGGAAGCGACCGCTCACGAGGATCCCACGCTGCTGTTCGGCCTCTGCTCCCATGCTGGCGGCGAGCGTATCACGGGGTCGTGACGGAGCCGCGGAGGAGGCAGGAACGAGAATGGGGCGCGGCCTCCGCCTGTCGCCGCAGAGGCGCGTGTGGGTCGCCGCGGAGGCGAGGTCCGGCGCGCCGAGGAGGTCCGGGCCAGCGACGCCGGTTGCCGCGCCGACGAGCCGCAGGACATACTCCACGCGGAGCCAGCCCACCACGTGAACGAACTCATGGACATCTCGGAAACCCCGCCCGCCTCCCGCGGCCACCGCCTCGCGGCGTTGCTGCGCCGCCACTGGTGGGTGCTCGCCGCGTGCGCGCTCGCGGTGGCCCTGCGGGCGCCGTTCGTGGCCATCATGCACTCACAGCCGACGAGCGACTCGCTCGTCTACGTCACCGCCGCCCGCTCCCTCGCGGAGGGCCACGGGTACAGCTACAACGGGCACCCGACGGCGTTCTTCCCCATCGGGTGGCCGGCCCTGATCGCCGCGCTGTACCTGGTCTCGCGCAGCTACTCGTTCGCGATGATCCTCTGGGCCGGCGTCGGCCTGTGGGCGGCGACGACGGCGCTCATCTACGTGTCCGGCCTCAAGCTCGGCGGGCGCACGACGGCGATCATCGCCGCATTCATCGTCGCCGCCTACCCCGACTTCATCTTCCCCAGCCTGCGCGCCTTCTCCGAGAACCTCTTCATCCCCCTGTTAGTCGGGGCATGCATCCTGCTGGTGCCACGTGCCGGCGAGCGCCTCGGCGCGCGCCGCGCCGCGCTCGCCGGCCTCGTCCTCGGCCTCGCCATCCTCGTGCGCTCGACGGCCGCGCTCCTGCCGATGGTCCTCGGCCTCTGGCTCCTGCTCCAGTACCGCGACCGACGCGCCGTCATGGTCGCCGCCGCCTTCGTCGCCGTCGCCTACCTCGTGCTCGTCCCGTGGCTCGTGCGCAACGAGGTCGTGATGAAGACGCTGGCGATCTCCACCAACGGCGGCTACACGCTCTGGCTCGGCGACAACCCGCACGCGACGGGCGGCAACGCCGTCACCAAGGAGCACCCGCGCTGGGACCTGCACACGACGGCGCGCGAGGTGCGCGACAACCAGCGCCGCACCCAGCGGGCGCTGGAGTTCATCACGCATCACACCGGTCAGTGGCTCGGCCTGATCCCCGCCAAGGCCTACTACCTGTTCGACTGGAATGCCGGGGCCCTCGAGAGATCGACTGATGCTGCCAACACCGACCCTCAGGCGCGCGTCCGCGAGCGGGTTCTGACGCCGGCGGAGCACACGCTCATCGTGACGGCCCGGCGCTTCTACCCTGCTCTGCGCGTGGTCAACTGGCTGTGGTGGCTGGGAGGCTTCGCGGCCGTCGCCTGGGCGATCCGCCGGCGCCGGCCGGGCGCGACGCTGGTCGCCATCGTCGTCGCGCTGTGGATCGTGCTGCACGTGACGCTGATCCACGGCCAGTTCCGCTACATGCTGAGCGTGCAGCCGCTGATGGCGGCGCCGATGGCGTGGGCGCTGGTCACGTTGTGCGCCGGTGCCTGGGTGCGGGCGCGGCCGGGCGGCGCGAACGCCGGCACGCGGGGCGACGTCGCGGACTGAGCGCGTTCGAGGACCGTGGCCGGAGCGCACGCGGCCGGGGCGACCGGAAGCCCTCGACGGCGCCGGTCAGGTGAAGTCGCGGATGAGGACGGCGTGCTGCGGGAGCGCCGTGAGCAGCGCCTCCCGCTCGCCGAGCTCGAAGTCCTCGGAGGAGAACCCGGGCGTGACGATGCAACTCACCAGCGCCCAGGCGTAGCCGGCCGGCAGGTGCGGGCCGCCCGCGAGGCGGGCGCCCTGCCAGCTGCCGGCCGGCACCAGGGCCTGGGGCAGATGCTCCCCGTCAACGCTCGCTTCGGACTCGCTGAGCACACGTGCGTGCGCCGTCCCGTCCGCGGCGATCGTCACCAGTTCGAGCGGCAGTCCACCTTGAAACACCCACAACTCGTCGCTGGTGAGGCGATGCAGGTGGCTGATCGCCTCGGCAGTCACCAGGAAGAGGATCGCCGTCGAGAGCGGCCGCTCGCCGCGCGGCGTCGCGACGGTCTCACCCGCGCGGTAGGTCTCGCGGAAGAAGCCGCCCTCAGGGTGCGGCTCGAGCCCGAGGCTGGCGGCCAGTTCGCGTGCTCGCGGTCTCATGTGGCAGACATACCCCGCCGGCGAGACCAGTGCACCGGCTTCCCACGCGCGATCACAGGAGTTGAGCACAGAAGGCGTCACCCAACCATTCCTCGTACTGCTGGGGCGTCCATCCCCGGTCGCCCACCAACATGGCGTACACGCTGGGATGATTGAGCGTCCAGAGGATGTCGGCGCCGCGATCGGCGTCGAGGCCAGCCTTCAGCGCGCCGGTCTGGTGCAGCTGCTCCGCGATCGCGCGCTGGTTGTCGTAGAACTCCTTCTCGATCCGCCGCCAGAGGTTTTGGAGCTCGCTGTCACCGGGAGCCGCACCGCGCAGGATCTCAAGCAGCGTGCCTGCGCGCTCCTTCACGACCCGGGAGTTGCGCGCGTTGAGACGCAGCAAGCGCTCGGGATCCGGTTCGTTCACGACCTCCAGGAACCACGGCCGCTCCCCTACCGGCACCGGTTCTTCGTCGCCTCGCAGCAGGAGATGCCAGAGCGCAAGCAGCAGACCCCGCTTCGACGCGAAGACGAGGTAGACGGTCTTCACCGCGACGCCGGACTCCGCCGCGATAGCGGTCATCGACGTCTTCGCGTAGCCGCGTTCCGCAAAGAGCCGAAGCGCCGCGTCGAGGATGGCAGCTCGCGTCGCCGCGGCCTGCGAGCGGCGGCGCGGCGAGTCATATCTCCTCGGTTTCGAGCTCTCCGCCATTTGGGTACTCTCTCAGTATATTGACTATCCGTCAAATGTATCCAATGTTCCGAGACACAGACCGGGAGGATCACCGTGCCGTTCATCATCACCCGCATCAACGTCGGCGACTACGACGCCTGGAAGCAGTCCTTCGACAATGACGTGCCACGTGCCCGCGAGGCGGCGACAGGCTACCGCCTCTTCCGCAGTCTGCAGGAGCCAGGCGAAGTGTTCGTGCAGGTGGAGTTCGCCTCCGCGGGCGATGCCGTGACGGGAGCCGAACGGTTGCGCTCCTCAGGTGTCCTGGCGCGTTTCTCCGATACAAGCGGACCCACCGTCGTCGAGGAAGTCGAGACAGTCAGGCGGTAGCAGAATGGAGAGGCCCCTCGTCCAGCTGGAACGAGGGGCCTCTCGGTAGCAAGCCGTAAGCCGGATCCTGTCGTGGGTGACCATCCATCTAGGCTGCCCGTTGCCGGACAGCTCATGCGACCGAAACCCGGGAGCCTCGGGCGAGCAACCCTCAAACGCTCCCCTATTTGGTCTTGCACCGGGCGGGGCTTGCCGAGCCGGCCTGTCACCAGGACCGCTGGTGAGCTCTTACCTCACCGTTTCACCCTTACCCGCACCCCTCGAAAGGGGCCGCTGGCGGTCTGCTCTCTGTTGCGCTTTCCCTCGGGTTTCCCCGGCTGGCCGTTAACCAGCGCCCTGCTCTGCGGTGTCCGGACTTTCCTCGACGGGGAGCCTCGCGGGCTCCGAAGAGCTTCGCGACGCGACCCCACCGCGGCCACCTGGCTTGCCTCAGGAGTCTACCACCAGGGCAGCGGGGGCAGTCATCGGCGCGGGCGGGCGCAGCGTCACCCGCGCACCGCGGGGTCGAGCTCGGCCGCCGCGGCCTCGTCGAGCAGCCACGTGAGCTGCCCGTGGACCGGCCGCACGCCCTGTGCGGGCACCGCTGCGGGCACCATCAGGCCCTCCATCACCTCGGCGACCATCCCCGCCTTCTTCGCGCCGCTCACCAGGAACCACACGCGGCGCGCGGCGTTGATGACCGGGTACGTCACCGAGATGCGCGGCGAGCCGTCCGGCGCCTGCGTGGCCACGGCGAAGCGCTCCTCGACTGCGAGCGCGTCGCTGTGCGGGAAGAGGCTGGCGGTGTGGCCGTCGCCGCCGAGGCCGAGGAGCACGAGATCGAAGACCGGAAGTTCGCTCGTCGGCCGTTCGAGGGCGGCGAGCGCGCGCAGTTCCTTCTCGTAGGCCAGCGCGGCCTGCGCCGGCGGCTGCTCGCCCAGCACGCGGTGGACGTTGGCGTCGGCGATCGGCACGTGCTTGATGAACGCGTCGCGTGCCATCCCGTAGTTGCTCGCCGGGTCGTCCGGCGGCACGCAGCGCTCGTCGCCCCAATAAAGCTGGACGCGGCGCCAGGGGATCTTCTGGCTGAACTGCTGGCGCGCGATCATGCGGTAGAGGGCGCGCGGCGTCTCGCCGCCGCTGAGCGCCACGGCGAAGCGGCCGCGCGCCGCCGCCGCCTCCTGCGCCGCGAGGGCGAGCAGGTCCGCGGCGCGCAGCGCGAGCGCGTCCGCGTCGGGCAGGATCTCGATGCTCACGTCTCGTCCTCCGTCATGTCGCATCCTCCTTCCAGGGCCGGCGCCAGTAGTGGCCATCCCGCGCGATGAGCGCGTCGGCCGCCTCCGGCCCCCAGCTCCCGGCTTCGTAGATCGGGATGTCGCGCTCGGGCTTGGCCGCCCACGCCTCCAGGACGGGGCCGACGATCCGCCAGGCCTCCTCGGCCTGGTCGCCGCGCGTGAAGAGCGTCATGTCGCCCTCCATCGCGTCGACGAGGACTGTCTCGTAGGCGCTGAAAGGCAGCTCGTGCAGCGTGGTGCCGTAGGAGTAGTCCATCGAGACCGGCTGCAGGGCCACGGCGTGACCGGGCTTCTTGGACTCGATGCTGAGCGAGAAGCCCTCGTCCGGCTGCACGCGCAGGACGAGCACGTTGGGCTGTACCCCGCCGCCGCCGGCCGCCGCGTCGCGGAAGAGCAGCACCGGCGGCCGCTTGAAGTGGATGGCGATCTCGGTGACGCGGCGCGGCAGGCGTTTGCCGGTGCGCAGGTAGAACGGCACGCCCTGCCAGCGCCAGTTGTCGACGAGCAGCTTGAGCGCCGCGTACGTCTCCGTGTGCGAATCGGGCGCCACGCGGTCCTCGGAGCGGTACGCCGGCACGGACTCGCCGTCCAGCACGCCCTGGACGTACTGCGCGCGCACCGCCCAGCCCGAGACCTCGTCCACCGGGATGGGCCGCACCGCGCGCAGCACCTTGAGCTTCTCGTCGCGCACGGCGTCGGCGCCGAAGGCGACCGGCGGCTCCATGGCGACGAGCGAGAAGAGCTGGATGAGGTGCGGCGTGATCATGTCGCGCAAGGCGCCGGCCTCCTCGTAGTACGGCCCGCGGTGCTCGACCCCAAGCGTCTCCGCGGCGGTGATCTCCACGAAGTCGACGTAGCGCCGGTTCCAGACGGGCTCGAAGATGCCGTTGGCGAAGCGCAGGACCAGCAGGTTCTGCACGGTCTCCTTGGCGAGGTAGTGGTCGATGCGGTAGACCTGCCGCTCGTCGAAGACCTCGGCGATCACGCGGTCGAGGGCCTCGGCAGTGCCGAGGTCGCGCCCGAACGGCTTCTCGATGACGACGCGCGTCCAGCCCGCCGGGTCGCCCTGGGCGTGGCCGGCGTCGCAGGCGCCGCTGCGCGCGAGGCCGGAGCCGCCGAGCTGCCGCACGATCACGTCGAACTGGCTCGGCGGCGTCGCCAGGTAGAACATGCGGTTGCCGCGGGCGCCCTTCGTATCGAGCTCGTCGAGCACGGCGCCAAGGCGGCGATAGCCGTCCGGGTCGTCGAACTGGCCCTGGACGTAGCGCGGCGCCTGGAGGATGCGCTCGCAGAGCGAGCCGTCCACGACCTCCGCGCCGTAGTGGTCGTCGATCGCCTCCTGCATCAAGGCACGGAAGTCGTCGTCGCTCATCGCCTGACGGCCGTAGCCGACCAGCGTCGTGCCGAACGGCAGCACGCCGTGGCAGCCGAGGTCGTACAGCGCCGGGATGAGCTTGCGGTGCGTGAGGTCGCCGGTGACGCCAAAGATCACGAGGCTGCACGGGTCCGGGTCGCGCTCGCCGCCGAAGGGCGACGGCGCCTCGGTGAGGTGAGGCACGCCGCCGACGCGGACGCCGTCTTCGCGGCCGATGTGGTCGGTCTCCTCGTAGCCGATGCGCCCCGCCGACTGGCCGGCGCGTGCGTCGCCGTCGTCGCTCGCCGTCACTGCTTCTCCTGCACGGCGTGACCACCGAACTCGTTGCGCAGGGCGGCCAGGACTTTGCCGCTGAAGGTGTCCGCCTGGCGCGAGCGGAAGCGCATGAACAGCGCCGCGGTGATCGCCGGCATCGGCACGCTGTGCTGGATCCCCTGCTCGACCGTCCAGCGGCCCTCGCCGGTGTCCTCCACGTAGCCGGTGATGTGCTCGAGGCCCGGGTCCTTCTTGAAGGCGTCCGCGGCCAGCTCGAGCAGCCAGGAGCGCACCACGCTGCCCTGGTTCCAGAGGTCGGCGATCGAGGCGAGGTCGAGGTCCCACTCAGTCGCCTCGAGGAGCTCGAAGCCCTCGGCGTAGGCCTGCATCATGCCGTACTCGATGCCGTTGTGGACCATCTTCACGAAGTGTCCGGAGCCGTGGCCGCCGCAGTACTCGTAGCCGTGGCCGGGCGGCGCCAGCGTCGCCAGGAGCGGCTCGATGTGCGCGAAGGCGGACTTGTCGCCACCGACCATGAGGCAGTAGCCGACCTCGAGGCCCCACACGCCGCCGCTGGTGCCGGCGTCGAGGTAGCGGATGCCGTGCTCCTTGAGGGCGGCGCCGCGCTCGATGTCGTGCTGGAAGGGCGAGTTGCCGCCGTCGATGAGGATGTCGCCTGCGGCGAGCAGCGGCACCAGACCGTCGATGGCGTCCTGCGTGGTCTGGCCGTAGGGCAGCATGATCCAGATGACGCGCGGCTGAGGCAGCGCCGCGACGACGTCGGCGAGCTCGCGCACCGGCTCGGCGCCCTCGGAGGCGAGCTCCTCGGACTTGGCGTAGGTCCGGTTCCACACCACGACGCGGTGGCCGCCGCGCAGCAGCCGCCGCGCCATGTTGCCGCCCATGCGACCGAGCCCGACCATGGCAATGTCCATCAGGACCTCCTCGTTGGCCGGGCGCCGGCAAGCGACCGGCGACTGTGCGGCGGCCTAGACCGCTGCGGCGACGAGCTCGGCGAGGCGAGAAAGCCCGGCCGGTACATCGTCTCCGAGGCACACGCGCATCACGCGGCGCCCGTGCGCCCGCAGAGCCGCCAGGTCGCCGCGCGCCTGGGCGCGCTTGAGCACGCCGAAGCTGTACGGCTGGCCCGGGATATCGACATCGTCGGGGTCGTGCCCCAGGAGCTGCAGGAACAAACCCTGGTCGGGCCCGCCCTTGTGAAGCTGGCCGGTGGAGTGAAGGTAGCGCGGGCCATAGCCCAGCGTCGTGGCCAGGGTGAGACCGTCGCGCACGTTCAGGCGGATCGCCTGGAGCTGCTCCCACACGGCGGCGCCCGGGCAGACGTAGGCCTGGAGGGCGACGTAGTCGCCGGCAGACGCCTGCGCGAGGAACTCGCGAAGAGCCGCCGGCAGCTCGCCGTCGGCGACCGGGAAGACGAGCCTGCGGCCACCGTCGCCCGGCGCCTCCGCCGGCAGCTCGCCGACCTCGGCGAACTGCGCGAGCAGCCCCTTGGTGACGTCCTTGCTCTCCTGCACGTTGGGCTGGTCGAACGGGTCGATGCCGAGGACGTAGCCGGCGGCGGCGATGGCGATCTCCCAGCGCAGGAACTCGCCGCCGAGCTCGTACTCGTCCGCCAGCTCGTGCTCGAGCACGGGGTGGCCGGCCGCGCTCAGCGCCGCCAGCCGCTTCGCCTGGGCGGCGTCCCGGCGGCCGGCCAGCCGGACGGTACCGAACACGCGGTCGGCGCCGTACACCCCCGGCGCGCCGAGCGGCTCGAGGTCGACCGGCAGGATGCCGCGACCCTCCTTGCCGGTGCTCTCCGCGACCAGCTGCTCGACCCAGGCGCCGAGCGGCGCCAGCGGCTCGTCGAAGGCGAGCGTGAGCTTGTCGCGACCGCGCCGCGCGAGCTCGCCGATCGCGGCGCCCAGCCGCAGGCCCGGGTTCTGCGCCGCCGGCACATCCGGGCCGCAGGCCACGGCCACGGCGCGCACGCCGTCGAGGAACTTCTCGAGGTCGACGCCCATGAGCGCGGCCGGCACCATGCCGAAGAAGCTCAGGGCCGAGTAGCGGCCGCCGATGTCGCCGGGGTTCACGAAGACGGCGCGGAAGCCCTGGTCGAGCGCCTCCTTCTCCAGCGAGGTGCCCTCGTCGGTGATCGCCACGAAGTGGTGGCCGGCGTGCTCGCCGTCGAGCTCCCGCAGGCGCTCGAAGAAGTAGGCGTGGAAGCACGCCGTCTCGGTCGTGCCGCCGGACTTGCTGGCGACGATGAACAGCGTCTTCTCGAGGTCGACGGCCGCCTCGACCGCACGGACGGCGGCCGGGTCGGTGGTGTCGAGCACGTGCAGCTCGAGGTAGCCCGGGCGCGTGCCGAGCACGTCCC
>CAIWHY010000419.1 GCA_903912585.1 uncultured Thermoleophilia bacterium
CCAACCTGCGCCTCGTGGTCTCCATAGCCAAGCGCTACGTCGGCCGCGGCATGCTGTTCCTGGACCTCATCCAGGAAGGCAACCTCGGCCTCATCCGCGCGGTCGAGAAGTTCGACTACCGCAAGGGCTACAAGTTCAGCACCTATGCCACCTGGTGGATCCGCCAGGCGATCACGCGCGCCATCGCCGACCAGGCGCGCACGATCCGCATCCCCGTGCACATGGTCGAGACCATCAACAAGCTCATCCGCGTGCAGCGTCAGCTCCTGCAGGACATCGGGCGCGAGCCCACGCCCGAAGAGATCGCCCACGAGATGGGCACCACGCCGCAGAAGGTGCGCGAGATCGTCAAGATCAGTCAGGAGCCGGTGAGCCTCGAGACGCCGATCGGCGAAGAAGAGGATTCGCAGCTCGGCGACTTCATCGAGGACGAGGACGCGACCATGCCGATGGAGGCCGTGAGCGAGATCATGCAGAAAGAGGAGCTCAACGCAGTCCTCGCCACGCTCACGCAACGCGAGCGCAGGGTCATCGAGCTCCGCTTCGGGCTCAAAGGTGAGCACCCGCGCACGCTCGAAGAAGTGGGCCAGAAGTTCAACGTCACGCGCGAGCGCATCCGCCAGATCGAGGCCAAGACGCTCGCCAAGCTCAAGGCGTACCGGGATTCGCAGCGCCTGCGCGACTTCCTGGACTGAGGGCCGCGGTGGGGCGCCGCAGCCACGCACGCCGCGTGCGCGCGCGGCGCCGATGAGTCGGAGCGCCACAGAGTGGTAACACTAGAGAGACGACAGACAGAGACATCACCCCGCCGCCGGCGGCGCCGCACCGCGCCGCCGGTCTCCGGGAGGAGGAGTGACGCATGAAGAAGACCGACCTGAAGGGTGACGGGCGCTCCAACGAGCCCGACGTGCTCAGCCACGACGAAGTGAACGGGCTGATCGCCGAGGGCCGCGAGCAGGGCTACCTCCAGGCCGGCCACATCCGCGAGACGCTCCGCGACGTGGAGCTCACCGCGGAGCAGATGGACGACTTCTTCGTGCTGCTCCACGACCTCGGCGTGGACGTCCTCGAGGCCGACGAGCCCGCCGCCGACGAGGCTCCGGCCGTGGAGACGCCCGAGGCCGACACCGAGTCGTCCAACCTCAAGAAGCTCGACCTCTCGGTCAAGACGGCGACCAGCGATCCCGTGCGCATGTACCTGCGCGAGATCGGCAAGGTCTCGCTGCTCACCGCCGAGCAGGAGGTCTCGCTGGCCAAGCGCATCGAGCGCCACGACATGGACGCCAAGAGCCAGCTCGTGGAGGCCAACCTTCGCCTGGTCGTATCCATCGCGCGCCGCTACGTGGGCCGCGGCATGACGCTGCTCGACCTCATCCAGGAGGGCAACCTCGGCCTCATCCGCGCGGTCGAGAAGTTCGACTACCGCAAGGGCTTCAAGTTCAGCACCTACGCCACCTGGTGGATCCGCCAGGCGATCACGCGCGGGCTGGCCGACCAGGCGCGCACCATCCGCATCCCCGTGCACATGGTCGAGACCATCAATAAGCTCATCCGCGTGCAGCGCCAGCTTCTGCAGGACATCGGGCGGGAGCCCACGCCGGAGGAGATCGGCAACGAGATGGGCATCACGCCCGAGAAGGTGCGCGAGATCCTCAAGATCAGCCAGGAGCCGGTGAGCCTCGAGACGCCGATCGGCGAGGAGGGCGACAGCCAGCTCGGCGACTTCCTCGAGGACGACGCCGCGCCGGCCCCCGCCGCCGCCGTGGAGACCATCGTGCAGTCCGAGGAGCTCGTGGAGGTCCTCGCGCTGCTCACGATGCGCGAGCGCCGCGTGCTCGAGCTGCGCTACGGGCTCAAGGGCGACAAGCCGCTCACGCTGGAGGAGGTCGGCCAGCAGTTCGGCGTCACGCGCGAGCGCATCCGCCAGATCGAGGCCAAGACGCTGGCCAAGCTCAAGGCGTACCGCGAGGCACAGCGCCTGCGCGATTTCCTGGACTGAGGGCCGGCCCGCCCTGCCGCGGCTGACGACGGGAGAGACGATGGAGCAGACGCGCGTCCTGCTGGTGTTCCCGGGCTCGCTGCATGGCGGGCGCTGGGCCGACGGGCCACGCGTCAAGCCGGAGCTCGTCGGCCTCTCCTCCGAGCTGCGCCGCGCGGGCTTCGCCGTGGACGTGCTCGACCTCGAGGTCGAGCTGGGCCAGCCCGGCGACGACGCGGCGCGGGCCAGCTTTCTGCGCGCCGCGGTGGCGGCGCTCGCCGCCCGGCCCGCCGGCCTCGTCGTCGTCTCCTGCTGGTCGGCGCTGCAGTACTCGGCCGCCGTCGCCGTGGCCGAGCGCGTGC
>CAIWHY010000420.1 GCA_903912585.1 uncultured Thermoleophilia bacterium
CGGCCTCGGTCATGAAGAGGTCGATGCGGCAGCTCCCCGCCGTGGCCCACTCGGGCGGCGCCTCCCCGAACAGCGTGCAGTTGCGCCGGATCTCGGCGCAGGCGAACAGCTTGCGGTCCGGATCCACGGCGTCCAGGACCTCCATCACGCGGATATCCTCGGCCGCGCGCGCGAGCGCGAACCCTCCGGCGATGCCTTCGGTCCCCACGACCAGCTGCGCGTCCTTCATGCGCGTGAAGACCTTGGCCAGGTACCGCCCGGGGATCTGCTGGAAGCGCGCGAGGTCCACCACGCTGATGGGCGCGTCCGACGTTGCGAGTATGAGCAGGGAGTGCAGCGCGTATTCCGCGCCGGCGCCATAGAGATACGACTTCAAACTATCACCTCACAGGAGATAGTTTACCGCTCCATCGCCCTCCGTCAAGCTCAGCACATCAGGGTCGGGGCCGTGAGAGCCCACAGAACGGTCAGCACCGGCTGGCGAGCGCGACGATGATGAAGCGCACGTAGTGCCTGAGCGTCGTCGCGGGGCGGAGCGCCCGAGCCACCCCTGAGCCTGCTTGACGCCGTACTGCTCGCAGACCCAAGCGCCGAACGAGCCGCGCAGGCCCTTCGCACTGCCTCTCCGAGATCTTCGGGACCTGAGGACTTCAGGAGGTCTCATCGGTCTCCACGTCGACCCCGCGTTACCGGGCGCGTGCCCACGGGTACCAGCACGGCATGGGCAAGGTCGCTTGAGTGCACGCACAGCAGCTCCTCATCGGGGTCACCGGCGCGCTGCTCGGCGTCATCGGCTGGCTGTTCGTGGGCATGTACCTGCAGAGGCGCGAGCATGCCCGCCACGCGCGCGACGCCGGTCGCGCCGTCTACTTCGAGCTCGGCGCGAATCACCTCATCGTGTTCACGGCGCTTGAGTACGGCACCTTCGGGGTGCTCAGCCGCGCGACGTTCGACGCACTCCTGCCGCAGCTGGCGACCTGGCTGCCCGCAGCCGAGCTCCAGGCACTGGCGCTGGCATATCTCGGCCACGGCGCCTATCGGCAGGTCGCCGAGGAGCCGGGCCTCCCCGCCGACGCGCGTCGCGCGGCTCTGTCGGCGCTCAGCGAGACGCACCGCGTGGCCGTGGAACTGCTTCGCCGCCGGGTCTTCTCGCCTGCCGAGATCGGCTCTCTGGCCAAGTACGCCGGCGAGCAGAACGCACGACTCATGAGCACGGCCCAACCGGATGATCCGGGCTCCGCGACGGGGCCGTAAGGAGGTGCAGATTCCATGACCGATGTAGCTGAGAGTGAATCGAGCAACCGGGCTCTCGTGAGCCGCATGCAGGAGGCGATCGGCGCAGGAGACTACGAGAAGCTCCGAGCGCTCGTCCATGCGGACGTGGTGCAGGAGATGCCGCAATCAGGCGAGCGCGTGGTCGGGGTCGACAACCTCATTGCCACGCTCGCCAACCGTCCTGGTCGACCGGCACCAGATTCCGCGCCCGCCCAGCTCATCGGCGAGGAGCCCCGCTACGTCATGACGCCGACGTTCAACCTGGTGCGCGTGGAGGGCACCGGAGACACCTTCACCGTGTACAACCGCACGCGCTATCCGGATGGCTCCGACTGGTATGTGATCTCCGTCGTCACGCTGCGCGACGGCAAGATCGCCAAGCAGGTGGCGTTCTTTGCCCCATGCTTTGCGGCGCCTGAATGGCGAGCGCAATGGGTGGAATCGACGGACTGATCCGGGCCGCGCCGGCAAGGCAGGGCGAGTCAGCGGCGGCGACTTGCGAGCGCGACGCCGTTGTCGAGCGCCGGCTGCGCGTCCTCGGCGGCCTTCTCCTCGCCCCGTCGAGCGCCGCCCGCGGCACCTCGTCAAGCCCGGCCACGGCATTCGCCCGCGCGGCGGTGATGAGATACATGTGGCTGGAGGATGCGGGGAACGACTCAGTCGATCGCCTCGACACCGAGTCGCTTGAGTCGCTCAAGGTTGTCCTTCATGGCCTTGAGCGTTTCGGGGGAGTGCCCCTGCCAATCGGTGAGCTCGCCCGAGACCCGCAGCGGCTCCCGGGAGCGGTAGGACTTGGTCGGATTCCCGGGGAACTTCTTGTCCGTCAGATTGGGGTCGTCCTCGATCGGGCCGGTCGGTTCCACTCTGTAGATTCTCCCGCGACCTTCGCCGAGCGCCAGCTCCGCCCCCCAGGTGGCGGCGTCCAGGGTGCCGGTGACGTAGACGTAGGTTGCTTGCTTCCGCTTGCCGAAGTTGGAGCTGAAGCCGGGCTCGATCAGGTCTCCCGGCTTCAGCTCGGCCTTCGTGCCGTGGTAGAAGCGGTGCACGCCGGTGCCGTGGCACGTGGCACAGGGCTGCTCGTCGATGGCCCCCCGCCCGTGGCAAACGGGGCACGGGTCTGTCACGACGAACGGGCTTGGGTCGGCGGGTGCCATCGGCTCGCTCCTCGTACCGGTCAGTACTCGCCCTTGATCACGAAGTACGAGCCCCTGATCGTCCCGGCCAGTTTGGACTTCTGCCGGGCGAACTTGAACTTCCCTTCCAGCTCCGCCGGCACGTCCATCCCCTCCGAGAGCTTGAAGCCGACGGCCCGCTTCTTGGGGTCGTCGATCGTGTACAGGACGTTGACCTCAAGGCCACTCTCGTAGAAGACGCAGGCCCAGAAGATGTTCTCCACCTGAAAGCGGGACGTCTCCAGGGGCTTGGCGGCAAACTCGATATCACGTTCTTCCTTGAGGATCTTGTTGACGTAGTCCAGCGTGTCCTGACTTTCGCGCGCCGCCGTGACCGTGAACTCATGCTGGTACTTGTTCATGAAGTACCTGGCTTCATTGGCCCGGAGACCGGCAAGCGTGCCTGCCACCGGAGAGGTCTCCAGGCCGACCGTGGAGACGTCTTTGAAATCAACGGGCATGGACACTGTCGTCCTCCTCCTCCCGGTCCCGACGGGGATCCCGGAGTTGCTGACATGACCGCTCCGCATATACCCGCCGCAGCCGTTGGTCATCGTCGGCCGGCATCGGCATAGACGAAGTCGACGATCACGCCGGCCTCGGATCGGCAGGTACGGGTCGGTCTTCTGGCGGGCGACCTTCCCCGCCTCCCGCCCCTCCCTTCGGCACCGGCGGCGTCCCCCCGCAGAGGCATGCCGCCGCGCCGAAGTTCCCCCCAGAGTTGACCCGAGGTTCCGCCCACCGGGTGACGACCGGCGGCCGGCGCGACCGTAGGCTCTCTTCCGGTCAGCGCAATCGAGCGGAAGGGAAGGTGGGGGTCACCATGGGAGGCACATCGAGTTTGGGGGCGAGACTCTCGACGCTCTGGGTCGTGGTCATGTTCAACATGGTCTTCGCGGACATCCTGACCTTCATCAAGCCCGGAGCGCTGCAGGAGATGTGGGCTGGGCAAGCGGGCGTGCACGTCACTCCGGGGCTTCTGCTGGCGTTCGCGATACTGCTGGAGATCCCGGTCGCGATGATCTTCGTGTCTCGCGTCTTGAAGCCGAGCCTCAACCGCTGGGCGAACACCGTCGCCGCGGTGGTCACAACCGCGTTCGTCGTGGGCGGCGGGTCGCTGACTCCTCACTACGTGTTCTTCGCGACCGTGGAGATCGCGTGCATGGCACTGATCGTCTGGTCCGTCTGGACGCAGCGCGACGCAGCGCGAGCATGGAGGCGTGAGCGCGCACGCGTCGTGACGTCGGGCGATCAGCCGAGGACAGAAGGATGAACGCGCTCGTCGAGGGCTACGCCGAAGGCAGAAGCTGGGGGCCTTCGCTGCACTCTACCCGGCGGCCGCCTATCTGGTGGCGGCCGTCGTGGGGCTCATCTGGGCCTTCGGGCTCGTCGCGAGCGGGATGATCTTCAACTCAGGCGCGGCGTGACTACTCGAGGTGACAGGTCACCCAGCCCAAGAACCCGCGGTACGTCCAGTCGTCGTTACCGGACGTGTCGTCGTGGACGGCCTTGAAGAAGCAACTCGGGATCTCGCCGGCCTTGAGGCACTTCCTGATGCAGCGGTCGCAGGTGCTGTGCCTGCAGCCGGGGCTGTTTGGATTGAGAGGGCACTCGAGGTCCGTGCAGGTGCAGAAGTGCTCGTCGCTCATGGATGTCTCCGATGCAGTCCGTAGACGCGGCCGGGGCCGGCGCCCCTGAAGGCGCCGGCCCCGGCCGGTGAACCAAAACGGCCCGCTCGTGCGGGCCGGGACCTGTTACTTGCTCTTGCCGATCTTGAACATCTTGGTGCCGCACTCCGGGCACACGCCCTGGGTGGCGGGCTTGCCGTTCTTCATCGTGACGGCCTTCTCGTCCTTCATCGTGCGCTTGGTGCGGCACTTGACGCAGTAAGCCTCGGTCGCCATGCAGTCTCCTTTCGGGACACTTGCGGGCCCCGTGCCCGCCCCCCTGATATCGCGGGCAGCATACACCGCGACCGTCCCGCGCGCAATGAGGCTGGGCCGTGCCTGAACCACGCATGGCCTAGGCTCGGGGTGGCGACGCGGCGCTGGACCACCTCACGCACGGGCGCGACCACCGCAGCGCGCTCCCGCCAGGCGCATCGCCAGAAGGCGCGAATGGTCACGAGGCCATCGCCCCAGGCACCGTCCCGGGCGCATCCCGGGCCGGGTCCGGCGGCGCTTGGGAGGCGCGGACGCGCAGGAACCTGCTCCGGAGCGCGGCTGCATCCCCGAGGAGCGCGGAGGCGCGAGGGCTCTGCGTGAGCTCCGCGTGCTCGCGCAGGAGAGCGACCAATTCCGCAACGGCCGCCTCGTCGAGAGGCTCCGCGGCGACTGTCGCGTGCCCGTCCAGCCATGAGAACAGCGGCCCGCCGAGGAAGTACGCCGTGCCGCCGGTCATGCCTGCGCATGGATTGCGCCCGATGGGGCCGAGCACGACGACCACGCCGCCGGTCATGTACTCGCAGCAGTGGTCGCCCGCGCCTTCCACGACTGCGCAGGCGGCCGAGTTGCGCACCGCGAAGCGCTCGCCCACACCACCGGCGGCGTAGAGCCTGCCGCCGGTGGCCCCATACAGGCAGGTGTTGCCGGCGATGACGCCCGCGTCGGCCGCGGACGGAGCGGCCGGCCGCAGCGCGATGACGCCGCCGGCCATGCCCTTGCCCACGTAGTCGTTCGCTTCTCCCTGGAGGTCGATGGCGACGCCGTCCTGGATGAACGCGCCGAGGCTCTGGCCGGCGGCACCGCGAAGATGCAGCCGCACCTCGCCCTCGAAGCCGTCGGGGTGGCGGCGGGCGATCTCGCCGGCGATGCGCGCGCCCACCGCGCGGTCGGCGTTCGTGACCTCGGCGGTGCGCACGACCCGCCGGCCGAAGGTCACGGCCTCCATCACCCCGGCGTCGGCGAGGAGGCGCGCGTCGAGGCCGGAGGCGCCGCTACGCCCGGCGAGGGCGCCGGGTCCGGAGGAGCCTGCGAGTTCGGAGGCGCCTGCGAACTCAGAGGCACCTGCGGGTTCGGAGGCGTGCGCCGAGGCGCGCCGCAGCAGCGGCCGCGCCGGCGGTCGCTCCAGTCGGCCCCCTTCGAACCAGGCAGCGTCCAGACCGTCGGTCTTTGGCACTTCCAGGGCAGCGGACTCCAGCAGGTCGGTCCGGCCGACGGCCTCCCCCAGCGTCCGGCAGCCGAGCCGCGCGAGGAGCGCCCGCGTCTCGTCGGCTACGAACGCGAAGTAGTTGACGATGTGCGCCGGCTCCCCGGCGAACCGCCGGCGCAGGTGCTCCTGCTGCGTCGCGATGCCGACGGGGCACTTGTTCTGGTGGCAGACGCGAGCCATGACGCAACCGCTGGCGAGCAGGACGCCCGTGCCGAAGGCGAACTCGTCGGCGCCGAGAAGGGCCGCGACGACGACGTCCCTCCCCGTGCGCAGGTCGCCGTCCACACGCAGCCGCACGCGCCGGCGCCACCCCGTCTCCAGGAGCGCCCGGTGCGTCTCCGCGAGGCCGAGCTCCCAGGGGATGCCGGCGTGCTTGATGGAGTTGAGCGACGCAGCGGCCGTGCCGCCTGCCTGCCCGGAGACGTGGATGACGTCGGCGCCGGCCTTGGCGACGCCGGCGGCGATGGTGCCGACGCCGGTGCCGGCCACGAGCTTCACCGAGATCCGGGCGAACGGGTTCACCTGGCGGAGGTCGTAGATGAGCTCGGCCAGGTCCTCGATCGAGTAGATGTCGTGATGCGGGGGCGGCGAGATGAGGGTGACGCCGGGCGTGGAATCGCGCAGCGCGGCGATGTAGGCCGTGACCTTGTCGCCGGGCAGCTCGCCGCCCTCGCCGGGCTTTGCCCCCTGGGCGATCTTGATCTCCAGCTGCTCCGCAGTGGCGAGGTACGCGGTGGTCACGCCGAACCTGCCCGAGGCGACCTGCCTGATCTGCGACGCCGCCTCGTCGCCGTTGCGCAGACCCTTCAGGTGAGGGAACCGCGCCGAGTCGCCGCGTTCGTCGACATCGTCGATCGTGCGACGCCGCGCGGGGTCCTCTCCCCCCTCGCCCGAGTTGGCCATGCCCCCGACGCGATGCATGGCCACGGCGATCGTCTCGTGCGCCTCGCGCGACAGGGCGCCGAGCGACATGCCCCCGGTGCAGAAGCGCCGCATGATGGCCGCCGCCGGCTCGACTTCGTCGGCCGGCACAGGCTCCCCGCCGGCGCGCAGCCGCAGCAGGTCGCGCAGCGCCGTCGGCGGCCGCCCGGCGAGCAGCTCGCTGTAACGCTCGTACAGGTCGGCGCGGCCCTCGACGCATGCCGCGCGCAAGGTCTTGGCCGCCTCGGGGTTGTTCAGGTGATACTCACCGGCACGGCGGTACCTCACGAACCCGAGGTCCTGCAGCGACTCTATCGTCAGCTCCGGGAACGCGTTCTGGTGGACGACGACCGTCTCTTGCGCGAGCTCCTCCACGCTGAGACCGCCGATGCGCGAAGGGGTGCCGGCAAAGCCGAGCTCGATGAGGTCCGGGCCGAGACCGAGAGCCTCGAACAGTTGCGCGCCGTGGTAGCTGGCCAGCAGCGAGATGCCCATCTTCGAGAGGATCTTGAGCAGACCCTGCTCGGCGGAGACACGGTAGCGATGCTGGGCGTCCGCGGCGGAGGACGGGCCGGCCGGCGCCGTCAGCCGGCCCCGCGCCCACAGGTCGCGGACCGTCTCGAACGCGAGATGCGGATGCACCGCCGAGGCGCCGTAGCCGACGAGGCAGGCGAAGTGGTGGACGCTCCAGCACTGCGCCGTCTGGACGACGAGCGAGGCGCGCGAGCGCAGGCCCTCGCGGATGAGGTGGTGGTGGACGGCGCCGGCAGCGAGCGCCGGCGGCACGTGGCTGGTGCCGGGGCTCGCGGGCGGGAAGCGGTCGCTCAGCACGACGACCTCGGCGCCCTTGCGCACCGCTTCGGCCGCCGCGTCGCAAAGCCGCTCGACGGCGTCACGCAGGCCCCACGGGCCCGTGCTCACGTCATAGCGGGTGGAGACGTCTCGCGCCTCCAGCCCGGAGCGGCGCAGCGCGGCCATCTCGGCGTCATTGAGGATCGGCGACGCGAGCTCGATCTGACGTGCGTGCCCAGCCTCCGCCGAGAGCAGGTCGCCGCGCCGGCCCAGCTTCATGGCGAGCGACATGGCGAGCCGCTCGCGCAGCGGGTCGATGGGCGGGTTGGTCACCTGCGCGAAGCGCTCCGTGAAGTAGTCGTAGAGCGTGTGCGGCTGACTCGAAAGGATCGGCAGCGGCGCATCGTTGCCCATGGAGAAGCGCGGCTCGTGCGCCGATAGCGCCATGGGCAGCACGATGAGGTCGACGTCCTCGACCGTGAACCCCGCCGCCGACTGGCGGCGCAGCAGGTCGTCCGCCGAGGCCGCGGCCTCGCCGCCGGCGCCCGCGAACGGGAGCTGCGGCAGCGGCAGCCGCCCCTCGCGCAGCCATTCGGCGTACGGCCGGCGCGCGGCGACGGCCGTCTTGACGGCGGCATCGCGCAGGAGCAGCTCGGCGCGCAGGTCGACGGCGATCATCTGGCCGGGGCCGAGACGCCCGCGTTCGACGATGTCACCGTCCGGCAGCGGCACCGCCCCGGCCTCGGACGCGACCGCGAGCAGGCCGGCGCGGGTGAGCGCGTAGCGCGCCGGCCGCAGCCCGTTGCGGTCGAGGCAGGCGCCGACGGACCGGCCGTCGGCAAAGGCGACCATGGCCGGGCCGTCCCACGCCTCGAGTACTCCCGCGTAGTACTCGTAGAACGCCGCCAGGCGCGGATGGAGCTCTGCCGGGCCGCGCCCCTCGAACGCGGCGGGCAGGGCCATCATCAAGGCCTCGAGCGCGTCACGCCCCGACAGGACGAGCAGCTCGACGAGCTTGTCGAGGGCTCCGGAATCGCTGCCGTCGGCGTGCAGCGGCGGCAGCAGCTCCGCGATCCGCGAGCCCCACGCCGGGGCCTCCAGCGCGGGCTCGCGCGCCGACATCCAGGCGAGGTTGCCGAGCAGCGTGTTGATCTCGCCGTTGTGGGCGAGCAGGCGCATGGGCTGCGCCAGGTTCCAGCGCGGAGCCGTGTTGGTGCTGAAGCGGCGGTGGAAGACCGCGAACGGGCTCACGAACGCGGGATCTTCGAGGTCGCGATAGTACGCCGGCAGCACCGCCGACCTGACCATGCCCTTGTAGACGACCGTGCGCGAGGACAGGGAGCAGACGTAGAGGTCGTCCAGCCGCCTTATGATCGGCTGGCGCGCGAGCGCGCGCCCCACGCGGCGGCGCGCCAGCAGAAGCGCCCGCTCCAGGTCGTCCCCCGAGAGCACGGGCGACGTCGCCACGACCTGCTCCACGACCGGCTCCGTGCCGCGCACGGCGCCGGGCAGGGCCTCCGGACGCACCGGCACGCGGCGCCATCCGACGACCACGAGCCCCTCGTCGCGAAGCGCCTTGTCGACAAGCTGGCGCGAAAGGCGGCGTTTGCCCGGTTCGCGCGGCAGGAAGATCATGCCGACGGCGGTCGCGAAGGGCCGTGGCTCGGCCAGGCGCTGCTCCGCGAGCCACGGCTCCAGGACCTTCCACGGGATCGCGCTGAGCACGCCGGCGCCGTCGCTCGTCTGGCCGTCGGCGCCGACGCCGCCGCGGTGCTCGAGGCGGACGAGGGCGTCGAGCGCGAACTCGACGACGGCCCGGCTCGGATCGCCGGCCGTCGAGGCGACGAAGCCGACGCCGCAGGCGGAGTGCTCGCGGCCGCCGCCGCGAGGTCCTCCGACTGCTTTCATCGTGCTATAAATGTACAACGTGTCCTATTCGCCGCCTGTTGTTTGTACATAGTAGACGAGCGGTCGCACGTGTTCTACTCTGTTGGCGTGCGAGCACTTTCGAGCGGTGCGACCTTCCGTGCCCTCGAGGTTCGAAAAAGGAGCCCGCAGGAAGAAACGCGAGAGCATACGAGCAACCACGCCCCTCTTGGGGGGCGCCGACGGCCTGAAAGGATGACTATGAGCACAGAGCGCCAGGCCACGATCACCAAGCTCGTCAAGGACGAGAACGTGAAGCACATCCAGTTGTGGTTCACGGATATCCTCGGGAACCTCAAGATGGTCGAGGTCCCGGACCGCCAGCTCCACGCGGTGCTGGAGAGCGGGGCGGCCTTCGACGGATCCTCGATCTCGGGCTACGCGGAGATCGAGGAGTCGGACATCGTGGCGATGCCCGACTGGGACACCTTCAAGATCCTGCCCTGGGCGCAGGGCAGCGAGAAGACGGCCTTCGTCTTCTGCGACATCCTCGACCGCGACTACAAGCCCTTCGAGGGCGACCCCCGCTGGGTGCTGCGGCGCCAGCTGGAGCGGGCCAAGAAGATGGGCCTCGACTTCTACGTGGGCCCGGAGCTCGAATACTTCTACTTCCAGAGCGCCGAGGGCCCGGAGGTCATCGACGAGGGCGGGTACTTCGACGTGCTGCCCGCGGACCTCGGCAACGACCTGCGCAAGCAGACGATGCGCACCCTCGACAAGCTCGGCATCCCCATGGAGGCCAGCCACCACGAGGTCGCGCCTTCGCAGCACGAGATCGACCCGCACTACGACGAGGCGCTCGTGATGGCCGACCGCGTGATGATCTCGCGCCTCATCGTCAAGGAGGTCGCGGCGCACAACGGCGTGCACGCTACCTTCATGCCCAAGCCGATGCACGGCGAGAACGGCAGCGGCATGCACGTGCACCAGTCGCTCTTCCGCGGCGACGACAACGCCTTCTTCAGCGCCACCGATCCCGACCACCTGAGCGACCTCGCCAAGTGCTTCATCGCCGGGCAGCTCAAGCACATGCGCGAGATCTGCGCGCTGCTCAACCAGTACGTGAACAGCTTCAAGCGCCTGGTGCCCGGCTACGAGGCGCCCGTGTACATCAGCTGGGCGCACCGCAACCGCACGGCACTCATCCGCGTGCCCCTCTACGTGGCGGGCAAGGAGAGCACGGTGCGCGCAGAGCTGCGCAACCCGGACCCGGCCGCCAACCCGTATCTGGCCTTCGCCGTCATGCTCTCGGCCGGCCTCGAGGGCATCGAGCAGGAGTACGAGCTGCCCCCGAGCGTGGAGCCCAACATCTACAAGATGACGGCCGACGAGCGCGAGACCATCGGCCTGGGCTCGCTGCCCAACAACCTCTACGAGGCGATCCAGGCCACCCAGGAGAGCGAGCTCGTGCGCCGCACGCTCGGCGAGCACGTCTTCGAGCGCTTCGTGACCAACAAGCTCAACGAGTGGTACGAGTACCGCGAGCAGGTCACCGACTGGGAGATCGACAAGTACTTCTCGCAGCTCTGAGGCGCGGCAGATCGGAGAGCGTTGTCAGGGCGGGCGCCGCGAGGCGCCCGCCCTCACCGTTCCCGCTCTCAACTCGAAGCGGTTCTCGCCGATAGGGACTGTGAGATACCTCGTCCCGGGAGACTCAATGGAACGTACGTCCAGCCGAACGCTGCAGACCCGGCCGGCCCGCCTGACGGCGGCCACCCTCACCTTCGCCGCCGCCGCGCTGCTGCTGCTGGCGGCGGCCGGCACCGCGCACGCCGCGGTGTGGGTGATCCCGGCTACGGACCGGGCGTTCCCCACAACGCAGGCCACCGCGCGCCAGGTGGCCGCGCCGGCGATCAAGCTCGACGCCGCCGAGAACGAGTACGAAGGCGCGCAGGTCGTCCTCAGCGGCGTCCACGACGTCACCTTCACCTGGAGTACCGACAGCGACCCGCTGATCACGCAGAACACGGCCCTCGATCAGGTCTACTACGTGAACGTGACCCAGCCGACCAGCAACCTGCGCGCCAGCGCCGGCGAGTACCCGGACCCGCTCGCGCCGAGGGACTTCGGCAAGTCTCTGTCCGTCCCGAACGAGACGACGGCCTTCTACCTGCTCACCCACGTCCCCTACACGTCGGCCGCCGCCGGCGATCACACGGCCACCCTGATCGTGCAGAGCGGGCAGGACGCGCCGCTGCAGATCCCGTTCTCGCTGCACGTATGGCCCTTCGGCTGGTCCAAGCTCAGCACGCGCACCGGCTTCGCGCTCAACCAGCGCGCTCTCCAGCTCAGCCTCGGCGATGCGGGCCGGAAGGTCTGGATGAACATGACCGAGCGCCGCAAGCTGCTGCTCAACACCTATCGCATGCTGAGCGAGCACGGCGTCAGCTCGGTCGCGCCGCTGGAGCTGCCGGTGGTCTCGGACAGCGGCCACTTCGACAGCCAGGCGTACGCCGCCACGCTCGCGCCGTACCTGGACGCGGGCGGTCTGGACATGAATGCGACGCGCATCCCCTGGGTGCGCTGGTTCCCGTGGCGCTTCGAGAGCGCGTACAACGCCTCCAGCCCGCGCCTCTCGACCTACCTCACCGAGCTCTGTGCCATGTACAAGCAGCACGGCTGGCAGGACCAAGCCTATGCCTACATCATGGACGAGACGACCAAGAGCTCCGAGGAGCACGCCGCCGAACAGTACGCCCGCGTCCTGCATGCCGCCTCGGCGAAGTCCGGCTACCGGATCAAGTTCCTGCTGACCGACGACCCGCGGCCGCGCAGCCTCGGCGGCGTCAAGCAGGCCAACGGCTTCCTCAACGACGACGTCGACATCTGGGGCGTGCGCTACTTCTACTTCTTCGGGCGCATCCCGGCCCTGCGCCAGCAGCAGGCCGCCGGCAAGGAGATCTGGTGGTACACCTACGCCAACGGCCAGGTCGCCAAGATCCCCAACTACGTGATCGAGAAGCCCAACACCGACGAGCGCGTCTGGGGCTGGCTGATGCAGCAGTGGAACGTGGACGGGCTCATGAACTGGGGACTCAACGAGTGGTTCAAGCCCAACACCGGCTCGTGGCGCGACCCATACCAGGACACGCTCTCGTACCACCGCGTGGCCAGCGCCAACGGCGACTGCTCCCTCATCTACCCCGGCTACTACCCCCGCTACGGACTCGACGACCCGTATGCGGCGCCGGTCTCCTCGCTGCGGCTGGAAGCCCTGCGCGACGGGCTCGAGGACCGCGAGTACCTGCGCCTCGCCAAGACGCTGCCGGGCGGCGATGCCGTCGTCGCCAGGGCACTGCGCTCGATCACCACGTTCCCCTACCCCGTCGTGCAGAAGAACGTCTTCAACTTCCCCAAGTACTCGAACGATCCCGCGGCCTACGAGAACGCGCGCCTCACCGCTGCGAACTTCATCCAGGCCCAGCAGCAGTAAGGCGCTGCGGATGTGACGCCGGCCGGGGCCGGCGGGCCCGC
>CAIWHY010000421.1 GCA_903912585.1 uncultured Thermoleophilia bacterium
CGCGGCGCCGTCCGCGGCGCCCCCCGAGGAGGGCTAGCGGTGTATCTCAAGGCCCTCCGCGTCAAGGGCTTCAAGTCGTTCGCGCTGGCGACGGAGCTGGTCTTCGAACCCGGCGTGGGCGTCATCATCGGCCCCAACGGCAGCGGCAAGAGCAACATCGCCGACGCCGTCATCTGGGCGCTCGGCGAGCAGAGTCCCAGTACCGTGCGCGGCTCCTCGATGCAGGACGTCATCTTCGCCGGCAGCGACGGCCGCCGCGCCGCCGGCAGCGCGGAGGTGGAGCTGACCTTCGACAACGCCGACGGCGCGCTGCCGCTGCCGGCCGCCGAGGTCAGCATCAGGCGCCGCCTCTCGCGCGACGGCGCCTCGCAGTACTTCATCAACCAGTCCGGCTGCCGCCTGACCGATGTGGTCGAGCTCATGGCCCAGGTGGGCCTCGGCAAGGAGCTGCACTCGATCATCGGCCAGGGCAAGGTGGAGGGCTTCCTCGCCGGCAGGCCGGAGGACCGGCGCAGTCAGATCGAGGAGGCGGCGGGGCTCGGCACCTTCAAGCGCCGCCGTGAGCGCGCCGGGCTCAAGCTGCGCGAGGTCAGGCGCAATCTCGAGCGCGCCGAGATGCTCGAGCGCGAGGTCGGCTCGCAGCTCGCGCCGCTGCGCCGCCAGGCCAACGCCGCCGAGCAGATGCGCGACGTGCAGAAGGCCGTGGCGGAGGCGCGCGGCCGGCTGCTCACCGGAGAGGTCGCCGTGGTGGACGCCGAGCTGGGGCTGCGCAGCGCCGAGATGGCCGGCATCCAGGAACGCCGCGCCCGCTGTGAGCAGGGGCTCGAGAAGCTCGCCCAGTCGCGGGCGGCCGAAGAAGAGGCGTTCGCGCGCCGCCTGGCGGAGCAGGAGCGGCGCGCCAAGCGGCTGCTGCGGGCGCGCGTGCTCGACAGCCGCCTCGAGAGCGGCCGCCGCCTTGCCGAGCAGCGGCTGCGTCTGCTCGAGGAGGTGGAGCGCGCGTCCGCCGCCGAACGCGACCGCCTCCTGGCCGAGCTGGCCGGACGCCCGGAGGAGCGCGAGGACGAGAGCTGGCCGGACGAGGAGCGCCGCCTCACCGCCGAGCTGGCCGCCGCGGAGGTCGCGTTCGCGTCCGCGGCCGGCGCGCTGAGCGCGGCGCGCGAGCAGCTCGGCGACCAGCGCACGGCGCTGACGCGTCTCGCGGTCGAGCGCGAGAACCACCTCGCCGTCTCGGCACGGCTCGGGCGCCGCCAGGAGGCGCTCGCCGGCGAGGAGGCGAGGCTCGAGGCGCAGAAGGACGTGCTCGTGCGAGAGGCCGCGGAGAAGGCGGCCGCCGAACGCGAGGCGGCGACGGGGGACGAAGGTGCCCGCGACGCGCTCAGGCAGGCGGCCGACGCGTGCGGCCGGGCGGCTGCGGACGCCTCCGGCGTGGCGCGCGCCGTCGCGGAGGCCGAGGAGCGTCACCGCGCCGCCTCCACGGAGCGTCGCGCGATGGAGGCCGAGGCCGATCACCTGCGCGCCACGCTGCGCGACCTGCAGGACGTGGGTCCGGAGATCATGGGCGTGGCCGGCGCGTACCCCGGCACCGTCTCGCTCGCCGGAGCGGTCTCTTGCGACCCGGGCTACGAGCGCGCGCTCGCGGCGGCGCTGGCGCAGGTCTCCGGCGCGCTCGCCGTCCCCGCCGGCGTCGACCACTGGTCGCTGCTCGGGGCGCTCAAGGAGGCCGGCATCGGCCTCGTGCGCCTGGTCGTGCGACCGGCCCGGCAGCGCGCCTCCGTCGCCTTCCCGGGCGCCGCGCCGCTGCTCGACAAGGTCAGCCTCGGCGGGCGCGAGGAGCTGGAGAGCGCGCTCGCCGAGGTCGTGATCGTCGACGACCTGCGTGCCGTCCCGGACGAGTTCCGCGGGCTGGCCGTGACCGTCGAGGGTGAGTTCTACCGGCCGGCGTCAGGCCAGATCGGCCTCGCCAGCGGCGTGCCGGCGGCGCTGCTGCTGGAGCGTCGCGCGTCGCTGCGGCGCCTCGACGGGAAGGCGGACGCCGTGCTGGCGCGCGAGGTGCGCGAGGAGGCCGCTCTGGCGGTCGCGCGACGCGACGAGGCGGCGGTGCGCGATGCGGCCGCGGCCGTGGACGCGCTCGAGCGCGAGGCGCGCATCGCGGCGGAGCAGGCCGAGCGCGCGCTCAAGGAGATCCGCGGCCGGCTGCGCGACCTCGAGGACGTCACGGCGCGGGACGGCCGCGCTCTGGAGGGCATCGCCGCCGAACGCGCCGAGGCCGCCGAGGCGATCGCGGCGGCGGACGCGGCCGCGGCGACGGCGCTGGTGCAGTCAGAGAACCTGAAGCCGCGTGCCGAGGCGGCGGAGACCGACGTCGCCGACGCCGAGCTGGCGCACGGTGAGGCGCTCTCGGTCGTCACGCGCCGGCGCGTCGAGCTCGAGGAGCGCCGCGGCGCCGTGGAGCGTGCCGCCCGGCAGCGCGAGGCGGCGCGTCAGCGCGCCGCCGCCGATCGCGAGCGCCTCGTGGAGCTTGAGCGGCGCCTCGCCGGCCTGCCCGAGGTGCTGGCGGTGTGCCAG
>CAIWHY010000422.1 GCA_903912585.1 uncultured Thermoleophilia bacterium
ATAGCTAGTGTGTTCGACCTGGTCTACACGCCGTTCGTGCTTCCGCTCGCCGCCTCGGCGGCGATCGTCGTGGCGCTGCTCGTCGTCGCGTGGCGCAACTGGGGCGAGCCGGTCGCGCCGTGGTTCGCGGCGACGCTCATAGCGCTGCTGTGGTGGACGGTCGGCTACATGTTCGAGCTGATGGCGGTCGGCCTGCACGCGAAGATCGTCTGGGCCGACCTCGAGTACATCGGGACGACGCTGCTGCCGCTCTTCTGGCTCGTCGTCATCCTGGTCTACACCGGGCGCCGCAGCCTCCCGCGGTGGCTCTGGATGGCGCTGTGGGCGGGCGCGCTCATCGTCATCGTCATCGTGTTCGTCAACCCGGGCGGCCTCTTCCGGGGGCACCCCACGGTCGTCGTCCACGGCTCTCTGAGCGCGCTGGCGCCCGACTACGGCCCGCTCTGGCGCTACGTCGGGCTGCCGTACCTGTACGGGCTGTCGCTGGCCGCCGTGTTCCTGCTCGTCCGTGGCATGCTGCACGCCCAGCGCATCTACGCGCGCCAGTACGCGGCGCTGCTGGTCGCGGCGGTGATCCCTCTCGCAGCCGGCGCCCTGTACGCCGCGGGAGTCTCGCCGTGGCCCGAATACAACCCGGCGATGGCGGCGATCAGCGTGTCCGGCGTGCTCATGGCCTACGCGCTCTTCCGCTACCGCCTGTTCGACATCGCGCCCCTGGCCCGCGACGCCGTGATCGACGAGCTCGCCGACGGTGTGGTCGTCGTCGACCGCGAAGGCCGCCTGCGCGACTTCAACGCCGCGGCGCGGGCGGCGTTCCCGGGCCTCGTCGCCGCCGCCGTCGGCAACCCCGTGGACGAGGTCCTCGCCATCCATCCCGCCATGCTCGACGACCTGCGCCGGGAGGTCGCGGCAGGCGGGAGCGGGCAGGACGTGGCCGGCGGCCTGGTGCGCGCCGACGTCTCGGTGATGATGCCCGGCGACGGCGCGCGCCGCGACTTCAGCCTCGGGCTGACGCCGGTCCGCAGCCGCGGCGGGCACGTCGTCGGGCACGCCCTGCTCCTGCACGACGTCACCGAGAGCGCACGCCTGCTCGAGCGCCTCGGCGAGCTCACCACGCGCGACGAGCTCACCGGCCTGCTGTCGCAGCGCACCTGGCGCGAGGATGCCGCGACCGAGCTGCTGCGCGCGCGTCGCTACGGCTACGGGGTGGGCATGCTGCTGCTCGACCTCGACCAGCTCGACGCGGTGAACGAGGCGCACGGGAGGGCGGCCGGAGACGCTCTCCTGCAGGCGGTCGCCGGGGCCTGCCGGCACGCCTTGCGGCCCTACGACATCGTCGGCCGCGTGGGCGGTGACGAGATCGCCGTCGTGACGCCGCATCTGGTCGGCGACGAGCTCGCCAAAGTCGCGGCCGCGGTGCGCGACGCCGTGGCGGCGCTCGAGGTGCCGGTGGAGGGCGCCGGCGTCCACGTCAGCGGCTGCTTCGGCGTGGCCGCCGCCGAGGAGATCGGCGGTCTCGACCTCGCGAGCCTGCTCAACCAGGTGGAACAGGCGTTGCGCCTCGCCAAGAGCGGCGGGCGCGGCAGCGTGGTCTGCGCCTGGGCGGTCTGACGGCCGCCCCGGCCGCAGCGCCGCCGGGCGTCAGGCTCCCGGCGACCGGCGCCGTCAGGCTCCCGGCGCCGCCGGCCCGGCGTCCGTGCTTTCGCCGGCGCCCGTCCGTGGTTGCCCATGGCCGCTGCGCCGCCGGACGGCCTCGCGCAGCGTCCACTCGATCTGCGCGTTGACGCTGCGCAGCTCGTCGGCCGCCCACTTCTCGATGTCGGCCCAGAGCTGCGGATCGATGCGCAGCAGGAACTGTTTGCGCGCCGCCATCGCTCAGCCGTCCAGGAAGGCCGGCGCCGCGTCTTCACGTGGCCTCGTGACTTCGCCCGGCCTCACTTCTTCGCCCGGCCTCACGTGTACAGCGTGCCGGTGTTGACGACCGGGGTGACCTGGCTCTCGCCGCAGAGCACGACCATGAGATTGCTCACCATCGCCGCCTTGCGCTCCTCGTCGAACTCGACGATCTTGTTCTTGCTGAAGTCCTCGAGGGCCATCTCGACCATGCTCACGGCGCCGGTGACGATCTTGCGCCGCGCCGCGATCACCGCCTCCGCCTGCTGGCGGCGCAGCATCGCCTGGGCGATCTCCGGCGCGTAGGCGAGGTGCGTGAGGCGGGCCTGCTCCACGGTCACGCCCGCCTGTTCGAGCCGCTCCGTCAGTTCGACGCGCAGCGCCTCCGAGACCTCGTCGACGTTGCCGCGCAGCGTGATCTCGTCCTCGGTGTCGGCGAAGGTCTCGCCCGAGTCGTAGGGGTAGGTGCTGGCGAGGTGGCGCACGGCCGTCTCGCTCTGGGTCGCCACGTACGTCTCGAAGTCGTCGACGTCGAAGACGGCCTTTGCCGTGTCCTCCACTCGCCAGACCACGACGGCGGCGATGTCCACGGGGTTGCCGCGCTTGTCGTTGACCTTGAGCTTGTCGCCGTTGAGCGTGCGCGCGCGCAGGCTGATCTTGTAGCGCTTCAGCCCGCGGCCGGTCTGGCCCTGGCTCTGCTCGCTGCCGTCGCTGTTCTTGGACAATGAGCGCACCCACTTGGGCTGGTTGGACGACGACTGGCCGGCCGGGCCGTTGGCGTAGAACGGGTTGCCCCAGCAGAAGCCGCCCTGCTTGGCGGTGCCCTTGTAGCTCCCGAAGAGGATGAGCACGCGCGCTTCGTTGGGCTGGAGCGTGAAGAAGCCGGGGGAGAGGAGGATGGCGAGGAGAAACACCACGATGCCGGCGACGAACAGGCCCCATTGCGGCTGGGCTGCGTTGCTGGAGGTAGTCGTGCCTTCGGCGAATGCTATCCAGATCAGGACTGGTGTGGCCACGTAGAGCGCGATCGTGATCGGCAGCATTACCCAGCCGCTCATCACTCGGCGCTCGTGCTCTTGGGTCGACGTCTTGGCCTGTGCGGACTTCATGACTCCCACCTCCGTGTCTGTGATACCCAAATGATATCATTTAGGTATCCCATCGTCCACGGGCCAGATGGGCCCGACACGCGTCGGGGCCTCGTCCGCTGCTGCGGCGGTTTCGCGCGCGCGCGCTGCGGCTATCCTCCCAGCGTCAGCATCCTCACGATGAGGGAGAACATCATGGCAAACACGATCGTCTGGACCGACATCCCGGTCACGGACATGGATCGCGCCCGCAAGTTCTACTCGGCCGTGCTTCAGACCGAGATACCACTGATGGACGGGGCGAACGGCGACGTCGCCCTGCTCCCCGGCGACCCGCAGCAGGGAGAGGTGAGCGGCGACCTTGCGCGCGGCGAGAACCAGAAGCCGGGGATGGATGGCTGCACGATCTACCTGGACAGCAAGGGAGATCCCGAGGGCATGATCGAGCGCGTCGTCGCCGCCGGTGGATCGGTGCTCGTGCCGGTCGCCAGCATGGGCGAGATGGTCGGGTCCATCGGCTTCTTCCAGGATTCCGAAGGTAACCGCATCGGCGTGCACAAGCCCCCACAGCAAGGCTGATACGCAGCGCCGGCCGGCGCGCTTCGGCGCCGGTCGAGGCTCCGCATCGCCGAACGCCGTGAACGGGGCGGCGGGCCGGACGGCCCGCCGCCCCTTCGCGTCGCAGGCGCGGCCGCACACATCGCCGCGTCCTCGCGGCTGCGCGAGCGCGGCGAGGGCTCGCCGGATAGAATCGGGAGGTGAGTCGCGCCGCATCCCGAGCCCGCCAGCCGTTGTCGCCCGGCGCCGCGCCGTCTCCGCGTACGCCCGCTCCGCGCTACCGCTTCGTCGCGCTTGCCGTGGTGTGGAGCGCGTACCTCGTCGTCTTCCTCTCGCGCCTCTGCGTAGGCCCGCTGGCGCCGTTTCTCAAGAGTTCGTTCCACCTCGACAATGCCCAGATCGGCGGGCTCATCAGCGCCACGGCGGTCGCCTACGCGCCGACGCTGATCTTCGCCGGCTGGCTCGCCGACCGCATCGGCGTGCGCCGCGCGCTCATCATCGGCAGCGCGATCACCGGCGTCGGCATCGGTGCGGTGGCGCTGGCGCCGTCCTATCCGGTGATGCTCCTGCTGCTCGCCTTCTCCGGCTTCGGCTGCGGCTTCATCTACCCGACCGCCGTCAAGGCGATCATGGTGTGGTTCCCGGCGCGCGAGCGAGGGACGGCCGTGGGCGTGAACCAGTCGGCCGTGAACATCAGCGGCATGCTCGGCGCCGCCGTCATGCCGGCGCTGGCCATCGCGTTCGGCTGGCGGTCCGGGTTCCTGCTTGCCTCGGTGATGGCGTTCGCCATCTGCGGCGTCGCCATCGCCTTCTACCGCGATCCCCGCCCGGACGAGCGTGCCTGGGGGCCGGGCGTCGCGGCCGGCGCCGGCCGACCATTGACGATGAGCGAGCCGGAGCAGGGCCTGCCCGCGGTGACCGGCGACGAGGCCGTCGACAGGGCCGCTCTCAAACCGGGATTCCTCACCGTGATCCGCTCGCGCGACATCCTGCTCATGGGGCTGGCGGCGATGTTCCTCTGCATGGTCGAGTTCTCGGCGCTCGCGCACCTCGTGCTGTTTCTGCACGCGAGCTGGGCCTACACCGCCGTCGCGGCCGGCGGCCTCCTCGCCTTCTGCCAGGCCGCCGGCGCCTTCGGCAAGCCGCTGAGCGGCTTGATCAGCGACCGGCTGCTCGGCGGCCGCCGCAAGGCGCCGCTCCTCGCGCTGGCGCTGCTCTCCGGCCTCGCCTGCGCGATCCTGGCGCTGATGCACCCCGGTCAGACGGCGCTCCTCTGGACGGCGCTGGCGCTGCTCGGCGTCGGCGCCGTGGGCTGGGGCGGCCTCTTCAGCACGCTCGCCGGCGAGACCGCCGGGCCGGCCGCCGCCGGCGCCGCGGTAGGAGTCACCGGCGCCATCGACAACATCGGCATCTTCATCGGCCCGCCGCTGTTCGGCTTCCTCGTCGATCGCTACGGCACCTACGGGCCGGCCTGGTGGGCGATGGTCGGCGCGTCGCTCGCCGCCGCTGTGCTCCTGGCGTTCGTGCGCGAGCGGCGGCGCGCCTGAGGCGGGTGCGCTCCCGCCGGCCAGGCAAGCCTGCTGGCCAGACCGCCGGGTCAGTCACCTGCGCGCCGGACGTCGCTCGCCGCGGCGGGGACTCCAGCACCAGCCCGAAGCCGGGGCCAGGAGATCGTCCTTGCGAACGATGAGTCGGTCCGCCTCGAGCGCTCCCCGGTCGCGAGCGACCGTCTTCCCGGTGAGACCGGCGTGGAACTCGGCGACCGGTGGGCTCACGTGGGTGATCTCGCGGCGGGGCGTGGGCGTCCTCAGGTCAGCGAATCGGACTGCGCCCAGGTGTCGCCAGTGGTGGTGAAGGCGATGGCGGACACGCTGCCGCCGGTCCTGCCGCCTCAGGCCGACGCGTGGTGCCGCGTGGACGTGTTCCGAGGCCAGCGCAGGTCGGCATGCCGCCGCCGGCAAGCATGACGAAGCAGGCACGACGAAGGGGCGCCTTGCGGCGCCCCTTCTGGTGCTCTACTGCCGTGCCGGCCGCGTCACCGCGGCCGCGTCAGGCGGTGCGATGGCCTACGCCATCACCGCCGTGATGTCGATGAGGTGCTTCTTGAGCCCGAGCTCCTTGTCGCCGAGGCCGAGGGCGCGCCCGACGAGCTGGCTCAGGAATACCACCGGGATCGGCTGCCAGTCGCTCTTGCCGCGCATCATCTCGCTCTGGCGGCCGTCGAGGTTGACCTGGCACAGCGGGCAGGCGACGGAGACGGCTTCGGCGCCGCAGGCCTTGGCGTCCGTGAGGATGCGGCCCACGAGGTCGTCGACGATGTGCTGCTCGGTGAGCGCCAGCGCGGCGCCGCAGCAGTCGGTCTTGTAGTTCCAGTCGACCGGCGTGCAGCCGAGCGCTTTGACGACCGCGTCCATGTGCGTCGGGTACTCGGGGTCATCGGCGAGCGTCACCTTGGGCGGCCGGGTGAGCAGGCAGCCGTAGTAGCAGGCGATCTTGAGGCCGGCGAACGGCCGCGTCACCTTGGCGGCGAGCTCGTCGAGGCCCACGGCGTCGTGGTAGACGTCGATGAGGTTCTGCACCGTCACGCCGCCGTTGTAGGCACGGCCGACGACGGCGCGCACGTCGCTCGCGGTCTGCGCGTCGTCCGCGACCTCGTGGGCGCCGGTCTTGAAGCGGCTGTAGCACGCCGCGCAGGGCACGGCCACGGCGTCGAGCTTCATGTCCTGCTCGACCTTGGCCAGCTCGTTCACCGGCAGCGCCGCGGCGAGCAGGCGGTTGATCGAGTGCGCCGCGGTGTTGCCGCAGCACTCCCAGCCCGGGATCTCCTGCAGCGTGAGGCCGAGCGCCCGGGCCGTGGCCTTGAAGCTCGCGTCGAACTCGCCGGAGGTGCCGTGCAGCGAGCAGCCGGGGTAGTAGGCGAGGGTCTTGCTCACGACGCGCCCCCGTTCTTGGGCGCCGGCTTGGCCTTGGCGGCCGGCACGTCCTTGGCCTTCGCGGCGTTCGCCGCGGCAGCCCCGTAGGCGTTCTGCCGCGTGCGCGTGATGCTCTCGGCGGTGGCGACCATGCGCTTCATGGCCACCGTGTCGCCGCGCTTGAGCGTCGGGTTGATCTTGCCCTTGAGCATCATCTTGGGTCCAAGGGAGAGCCACGACTTGGCGCTCATCGGGCGCTTGAGGACGTCGAGCGTGATGAGCTCGACTTCCCACATGCGGCCCCAGCGCACGAACGAGTCGTAGTTGAGCTTGAGCATGGCCGCCGACGGCGTGTTGGCGGGGATGCGGTCGTCTCGGCGGGCGATGATCTTGAGCTCGTCCATGATCGCCGCGATGTCGATGCCCTGCGGGCAGCGCGTGGTGCAGGTCTCGCAGCCGGTGCAGAGCCAGATGAACCTGTCGTCGAACACCATGTCCAGCTGGCCCAGCTGCACGGCGCGCATGATCTGCGCCGGGTGCATGCCGGCGTAGCCGGCCACGGGGCATCCGGTGGTGCACTTCTTGCACTGGTAGCACTTGTAGGCGTTCTCGCCGCAGCCCTTGCCGACTGTCTGGGCGAGGCCGACGCTCGGTGTGCAGGTGGTCGCCATACCGGACCTCCTAGGCCACCGCGGGTCGCGGCATCAGGCCGGCGGCCTCGACGATCTCGGGCACGGCGATCTCCCACTCGATGGCCATGATGTGCACGCCGGCGACACCTTCGATCTCGGTGAACTCCTTGATCATCTCGACGGCGATCTTCTTGCCCTCGGCCTGCGACTCCGCGCCCTTCTCGCAGGCGGCCATGCGGTCGACGATGTCCTGGGGCACGTCGATGCCGGGCACGAACTTCTGCATGTAGCGCGCGCCGCCGACGCCCTTGAGCGGCGTGATGCCGGCGAGGATCTTGATCTCCTTGTGCAGGCCCAGGGCGCGGACCTCTTCCATCCACTTCTTGAACTTGGGGACGTTGAAGATGCACTGCGTCTGGATGAAGTCGGCGCCGGCCTCGATCTTCTTCTTGAGGCGCAGGGCGCGGAACTCGAAGGGGTCGGCGAAGGGGTTCTCGGCGCAGCCGATGTAGATCTGCGGGGCGACGGGCATCTCCTCGCCGCACTGGAACTTGGCCTCGTCGCGCATGTCCTTGTACATCTTGATGAGGTTGAGCGAGTCGAGGTCGTGGACGCCCTTGGCCTCGGGATGGTTGCCGAAGCTCATGTGGTCGCCGGTGAGGCAGAGGATGTTCTTGAGGCCGAGGATCGAGGCGCCGAGGATGTCGGCCTGCATGGCGAGGCGGTTACGGTCGCGGCAGGTCATCTGCATGATCGCCTCGAGGCCGTTCTGCTGGGCCTGCCAGCCTGATGCCATGGAGCAGACGCGCACGACGGCCGTCTGGTTGTCGGTGATGTTGACGGCGTCGACGAAGCCCTTGAGGATCTTGGCTTTGTCCTCGATGACGCTGCCGTCGGCGCTCTTGGGCGGGCCGCACTCGCCGGTCACGGCGAACTTGCCCGCGCTGAGGATCTTCTCGAGGTTGCTGCCGGCCTTGTACTCAGTCGCGGTCATACCGGCTTCGCCTCCTCACGCACCATCTTGCGGGGGCCGCCGGAGCTGCTCTTGCTCCAGTTCTTCGGCGGCCGGTTGATGTACATCATCTCTTCGCGGCCCTGCGACTTGAGGCGCTCCCAGATCAGGGCCCAGGCGCAGTCGAGGTCTTCCTTCTCCGGCGTCGTGACCTCGCACTTGCCGTCGTGAGAGCCGCCGCAGGGGCCGTTCATGAGGCTCTTGCTGCAGCGCACCACCGGGCAGATGCCGGCGGTCTCGCCGATCACGCACTCGCCGCAGGCGCCGCAACGCTCGAGCCACACCGCGTGCTCCTGCGGCATGCCGAGCATGTTGGTGTTCACGGCGGGGACGACGATCTTGGGGGCGAATTTCTCGGCCATGCTCTGGATGCCGATGCCGCAGGCCATGCTGACGACCACGTCGGCGGCCTCGACCTTGTCGGCGATCATATCCAGGTACTCCCACTCGCACTGGCGGATGGCGGCCGTGTGCTCGACCTCCACGGCACGGCCGTCCTTCTCGGCGATGATGCGCAGCTCGCTGGCGAGGATCTCCGCCTCTTTCTCGCCGCCG
>CAIWHY010000423.1 GCA_903912585.1 uncultured Thermoleophilia bacterium
AAGATCTTCGCCGGCACCGAGCATCCGCACGAGGCCCAGAAGCCCGAAGTGCTCGAGATCAAGGAGTAAAGGCGTGCCTGATGCAGTGACCTACCGCGCGACCGGCAAACGCAAGACCAGCGTTGCCCGCGTCACGCTCACCCCGGGTGTCGGCACGGTCGTCATCAACGGCCGCACCATCGACGCCTACTTCGGCCGCAAGGTCCTCGAGACCGTCGCCCAGACACCCTTCGAGACCACGCACACCGGCGGCAAGTTCGACGTCAGCGTCAACGTGCACGGCGGCGGGATCTCGGCGCAGGCCGGGGCCGTGCGCCACGGCATCGCCCGCGCCCTCTGCGAGGCGGACGAGACCCTGCGCACGCCGCTCAAGCGCGCCGGCTTCCTCACGCGCGACGACCGTCAGGTCGAGCGCAAGAAGGCGGGCTTCCACAAGGCGCGCAAGAAGCCGCAGTTCAGCAAGCGCTAGCCGCCGCGCCACACCAGCTCATTCCGACGGGCCGCCGAGAGGCGGCCCGTCGTCGTTCTGCGCGGCTTTCGTCGTTCTGCCAGGCCGCCGCCGCCGCCCGGCGACGCCGCTTCCGGCGGGCAAACGACGGCACCCCTTGCCTCCTCTTCTGTTGTGAGACGATGACTCCCGAACCGCGGCGTCTGCGGGGAGCGTCTCTACCGAAGGGACCGAGCCGGGCGACCTGCCCGGCCCGGAGCGGCGACGGGAGGCAGGAGTGGCCAGGATCGCGATCATCGGCGCGGGGTTCGCCGGGCACACCGCCGCGCTCTACCTCGGCGACGCCCTCGGCGCCGGCCACGAAATCACAGTCGTCAACCGGCTCGAGGAGTTCTCCTACGTCCCGTCGTGGGTCTGGGTCGGCGTCGGCCGCATGGATCTGCGCAAGACCCGGTTCCCGCTGCGCCCGGTCTACGACGAGTTCGGCGTGCGCTTCGTGCACGGTCGTGCGACGGAGGTCCATACGGACGAGCGCTTCGTCGTCGTCGAGGACGGCGACGAGAAGGGTGGGGTGACGCGGGTCGACTACGACTACCTCCTCATCGCCACCGGACCGAAGCTCGACTTCGAGGGCACGAAAGGACTCGGACCCGAGGCTGGGTTCAGCGAGTCCATCTGTACCGGCCCGCACGCGGAGCGTGCGCGCGACCACTACCTCGAAGAGGTCGCGCGGATGAAGAAGGGTGAGCGCCGCCGCTTCGTGGTGGGCACCGGGCATCCGGGCGCGACCTGTCAGGGCGCCGCCTTCGAGTACATCACCAACATCCACAAGGACCTGGTGCGGCGCGGCGTGCGCGCCCAGGCCGACCTGCTCTGGCTCTCCAACGAACAGGCGCTGGGCGACTTCGGGGTGCACGGCGTCCGCGTGCGCCGCAAGGGACGGATCCTCTCGAGCGAGGAGTTCATCGAGGCGGCGTTCCGGGAGTACGGCATCGGGTGGCGGGTGAAGACCGGAGTGCTCGGGCTCGAGGAAGACAAGATCCACTGGGAGGACTTCGACGGGCGCTCCGGGGAGACGCTCTACGACTTCAGCATGCTGATCCCGCGCTTCCTCGGCCAGCCCCTGGCGTTCCTGGACAAGGAGGGGCGCGACGTGGCCGCCGAGGTCGTCGCGCCGACCGGGCTGGTCAAGGTGGACGCCAAGTACGGCCTCGCCTACGAGGAGCTGTCGCGCGACCCGGACGCCTGGCCGTCCGTCTACCAGAACCCGGCGCACCCGGAGATCTTCGCCGCCGGGATCGCGTTCGCTCCGCCGGGGCCCATCTCGGTCCCGCACGTGACGCCCAACGGGACGAGCATCTCAGCCGCCCCCCCTCGCACCGGCATGGTCTCCGGCATCATCGGCCGCGTCGTCGCGCTGAACCTCATCGACCTGGTGACCACGGGCCAGATGACGCACTCGGAGCGGATGACCGAGATGTACGCCGCCTGCATCGCGTCGATGGGCGACTCGCTGTGGGACGGCTCGGCGGCGGTCATCATGATCTACCCGGTAGTGCCCGACTACCGGCGGTACCCCAACGACGAGGGCCGCGACCTGTTCGTGACCCACATGGAGATGGGCCTGGCCGGCGCCTGGATGAAGCGCATGATCCAGACGACGTTCATGCACAAGCTGCGCGGCCGCCCGGGCTGGCGGTTCATCCCGGAGTGAGGAGGAGCGGCGTGGAGATCACAGAACGAGACCGGTTCTGGATGAACAACAAGCTCTTCCAGTTCGCACGCTTCGTGGTGCTCAACCTGAAGATCCTCAAGGGCGTGGACGCAAGCAAGCGCTCCTGAGACGTCATCTGCGCCGGCGCGCCGGCTCGAGATGCTAGGATGAGCGCCCAATCGCCCCCGAGGAGTCGATGATGGCACGCACCAGGCAGAACAGGCCGCCGCGCAACACGGCGGCGATGTGGAAGAAGCTCTCCGTCGTGCTGTCGGCGCCGGTCGCCGTGTTCATCGTCGTGAATCTGCTTCATGCCCGGACCTGGAACTTCTTCCTTCTCCTGGGCTTGGTGATCGTGGTCGCCGCCGCCGCGGTCTGGCTCGCGGCCAAGCTGCTCGGCGTGCGTCTGAGCCTCGGCAGCTGGGACTAGCTGCCGCCCGCCGACGGTCCCGGACGCGGTTTGCCGCCACCGGACACGCGGCGTAGCATGACCGCATCACGGGCGCGTACGCGCCATCCACTCGCGAGCACACGGACCGGTCGCACCATGGGCACCTACTTCGGCACAGACGGCATCCGCGGCGTAGCCGGTGAGCTGCTGACGGCCGAGTTCGCCGTGCAGGTGGGCCGCGCCGCTGCGGTCGTGCTGGCGCAGAAGGCCGGCCCGCACCCGCTGTTCGTGATCGGCCGCGACACGCGCCTGAGTGGCCCGATGCTCGAGGCGGGCCTCGTGGCCGGCCTCACCAGCGGCGGCGCGCGCGTGGAGATCGCCGGCGTGATCCCGACGCCGGGGCTCGCCGCGCTGGTGCACCAGCGCGACGCCGACGCCGGCGTCGTCATCAGCGCCTCGCACAACCCCATCGCCGACAACGGCATCAAGTTCTTCTCGTCCGCCGGCGTCAAGCTGAGCGACGCAGAGGAAGCCGAGATCGAAGCGCACATCGCCCACCACGACCTGCAGTCGCTGGCCGGCGACGCGTTCGGGTCGTCCGACGTCCTCGAGGGCTCCGTCGAGGGCTACGTCTGGGACGTCGTGCGCCGCATCCCGCTCGACCTGAGCGGCATGAAGATCGCCCTCGACTGCGCCAACGGCGCCATGTACCTCGCGGCGCCGCTGGCGCTCGAGGAGTCCGGCGCGAGCGTGACGGTCATGTTCGCCGAGCCCGACGGCGTGAACATCAACGCCGGCTGCGGCTCCACGCACATCGGCGCCCTGCGCGAGGCCGTGGCGGCAGACGGCTTCGACCTCGGCCTCGCGTTCGACGGCGACGGCGACCGCGTCCTCGCCGTGGACTCCAGCGGCGCGCTCGTGGACGGCGACTTCATCATCGCCATCCTCGCGAAGCACCTCAAGCACCAGGGCAAGCTGCGCCGCGACACCGTGGTGACGACCGTGATGACGAATCTCGGCTTCCACCAGGCGATGAAGCGCGAGGGCATCGAGGTGCTGGTCACCGACGTCGGTGACCGCTACGTCGTGGCGCGGATGCTCGAAGGCGACTACCTGCTCGGCGGCGAGCAGTCCGGCCACATCATCAATCGCGACGTGTGCACGACCGGCGACGGCCTTGCCACGGCGCTCCTGCTGCTGCAGGCGCTGCGCGAGATGGACGTGCCCCTCGACGAGGCGGCGCGCGTCATGGAGCGGCTGCCGCAGAAGCTCGTCAACGTGCGCGTGCGCGACAAGCGCGAGCTCGACGCCGCGACGGCCGTGTGGGCGGCGGTCGACGAGGAGACCCGCCGCCTCGACGGCAGCGGGCGGATCCTGGTGCGCACCTCCGGCACCGAGGAGCTCGTGCGCGTGATGGCCGAGGCGCCGACCCACGACGACGTCGACGGCGCCTGCTCGCGCATCGTGGCCGTGGTCGAGGAACACTTGGCCTGATCCTGCGGCCGGCCGGAGCGGCTCCCAGCCTCGCCGGCGTGGGCCCGCGTCAGCCGATCAGCTCGACCAGCTCGATGTCCGTGCGCGCGAAGTCCTGCCCCACGGCGAGCAGTGGCTGCCCCGACGCCCGCGCGAGCGCGTACGAACAGCAGTCGAGGATGTTGAGAGCGGCCGGGTGCCGCCCTTTGCCGTAGCTTCGCCACGCGTCGAAGGCCATGGCCGAATGGTCGGCGGTGAACGCCGCGGTCTCCACGTTGAACGCCCCCAGGAGTCGCTCCAGCTCCGCCGGTCCCTCAGGTCCGAGTCGCGACTGCGCGACGATGCACGCCTCGAGCAGGCAACATGACGAAAGCAGTGCGGGGTCCGCTTCTGACAAGGCTACGAGGACGCCGTCGCGCTGCGGCTCGGCGAAGAGCGCCGCGAGAAGTGCCGAGGTGTCGGCGACGAGGCCACTCACCGCGGGACGCCACGCTCGTCGTAGCCGATGATCTCCTCAGCGGAACGGCGGTCGAGGACCGGGAGCGCATCGACGCGGCTCAGCACGGCGCCGGCCAGAGCGAGCTTGTCGGCGGGCGTGCGCCGACCCTCGACGCGAGCCAAGCGCTCCTCGAGCGCGCGCCTGATCGCCGTCGTGAGGGACTCACCGGTCTCGCGCGCCAGCTCGCGAGCGAGACGCTCGGTCTGTTCGTTCTTGATGGAGATGCCCATGCCCCGCATTCTACCATAGCAAAGGAATTCTAGAACCACGCGGCCAGCCAAGCGGTGCCAGCGGCGCCCTTCCCTTGATCTCACGCCCTCCCGAGGTGACGACATGCACTGGTACCGTGACTACACATCGGGGTGACAGAATGGTGCGCACGCAGATCCAGTTGAGCGAGATCGAGGCCGCGGCCGTGAAGCGACTGCCGCGTGAACGCTCGGTCTCCATGGCGGCGGTGATCCGGGACGCTGTCGACCAGTACGTCAGCCGTGAGTCGGGAGCCTCGCTCGACGAGCGCTGGCAGCGTTCACCGGCTGCTGTGGGCGGCTTCCGTTCCGGAGGTGCCAACCTCTCCGCGACGCACGACGACGAGTTCGCTGCGGCAGCCTCGGAGTGAGCGTGTTCGTGGACACGTCGTTTCTCGTCGCGCTGCTCGACGAGGATGACCCCATGTTCGCGGATGCCCTGTGCCTCTGGCAGAGAGCCCAGGCAGTGCGCCCCTCCGTCGTCACCAGCGACTATGTGGTCCTCGAGGCGTGTGCGGTGCTGCAGCGACGCATGGGCGTGCCGGCCATGCGCAGGCTCGTGCGTCAGATCCTCGATCCGGTGGAGGTGCAGTGGGTCACGAGCGCGGACCACGAACGCGCGCTCGAGGCTCTGCTCGTCGCCGATCGGCGGAACCTGAGTCTGGTCGATTGCGTGAGCTTCGAAGTCATGCGTCGCCTCGACGTTCGCGCGTGCCTCGCATTCGACAGGCACTTCGCGGAGCAGGGATTCGCGGCCTGGACCTGACCCGCGCAGTCACGCGCGGTCCGGCGAAACGGTAGAGTAGTGCGATCACAGCAGACCGGCGGCGCGGACACCCGTTAGCGACCTGGCGCCTGGCCCGCGAGTCCGCGCCCTTGGGGCCGCTCGCGGGTGACGAGGTGGAGGTTCATCGAAAGACTCGGCGGATGCCTCCCGGCCCGGCACGGTCGAAAGCGAGTCGTCAAAGCCCGCCGGCGACGGCGGAGACAAAACGGCCCGCGCGTGCCGTCCGCACCCCCGCCCCTCTGCGGCATGCCCAGAGAAGGGAGCACGTATGTGCGGCATCGTGGGCTACGCCGGGCGCCGTCCCGGCAAGCCGATCATCCTCGACGGCCTCAGGCGGCTCGAGTACCGCGGCTACGACTCGGCCGGGATCGTCCTCATCGAGGACGGCGTCCTGCAGACCACGCGGGCCGTGGGCAACCTCGACGCGCTGTACGCGGCCGCGGGAGCCAACGGTTCCCAGGCGACCGTGGGCCTCGGGCACACGCGCTGGGCCACGCACGGCCGGCCGAACCACGAGAACGCGCACCCGCACGACGACTGCAGCGGGCGCGTCTCCATCGTCCTCAACGGCATCGTCGAGAACTACAAGGAGCTGCGCGCCGAGCTCGGCGCCCGCGGCCACGTCTTCAAGAGCGAGACGGACGCCGAGGTCGTGGCGCACCTGATCGAGGAGCACATCGGCGACGGGCTCACCGCCGCCGTGCGCGCGACCCTTGCTTCGCTGGACGGGCACTACGCGTTCTGCGCGCTGTCCGCCGACGAACCGGGCATCGTGGTCGGCACGCGCGACGAGTGCCCGCTCGTCGTCGGCGTCGGCGAGGGCGAGATGTTCTTCGCCTCGGCGATCCCCGCCTTCCTCACGCACACGAGCACGATCATCGCTCTCGAAGACGGCGACGTCGTCACGCTCCGCGCCGAAGGCGCGCAGATCTGCGACGTCGCCGGGCAGCCGCTCGTGCGCGAGCAGACCGTCGTCCCCTGGGACGACGACGCCGCGGAGAAGGGCGGCTACGAGACCTTCATGCTCAAGGAGATCCACGAGCAGCCGGCGGCCCTGCGCGACACGCTCGCCGGCCGCCTGCGCGAAGACGGCGTCGTCGACCTCTCCGAGGTCGGGCTCGACGACGAGATGCTGCGCCGCCTGCGCCGCATCTTCATCGTCGCCTGCGGCACCTCGTACCACGCGGGCCTCATCGTCAGCTACGCGATCGAGCAACTGGCGCGCGTGCCGGTGCAGATCGACGTCGCCAGCGAGTTCCGCTACCGCGAGCCGGTCTTCGGCGCCGACACGCTGGTGATCGGCATCACGCAGTCGGGCGAGACCGCCGACACGCTCGCCGCCATGCGGCTCGCGCGGGCGGCAGGCTCACCGGTCCTTGCGGTGACGAACCTGATGGGCAGCCAGGCGACGCGCGAGGCCGACTACGTGCTGTATACGCGCGCCGGGCTGGAGATCGGCGTGGCGGCGACCAAGACGCACACCGCCCAGGTCGCCGCCTTGCTCCTTCTCGCGCTGCGCCTCGCGTGGGCGCGCGGGGTGATGCCCGAAGCCGAGCTCAAGCGTCTCGGGCACGAGCTGCGCGCCGTTCCGGAACAGGTCGAGCAGCTGCTGGCGCGGCCGAGCGCCATCGAGGAGATCGCGCGGCGGTACCACGACGAGCGCTTCTTCCTCTACCTCGGCCGCGGCATGGGCTTCGCCGTCTGCCTCGAGGGCGCGCTCAAGCTCAAGGAGATCAGCTACATCCCCACGGAGGCCTACGCCGCCGGCGAGATGAAGCACGGGCCGATCGCGCTGCTCGACAAGGAGTCGCCGGTCGTGGTCGTCGCCGACGACAGCCCCGTGTTTCCCAAGCTGGTCAGCAACATCGAAGAGGTGCGCGCGCGCGGGGCCGACGTGATCGCCGTGGCCACCGACGGCAACGAGGCGATCGGCGAGCTCTCGCGCGACGTGCTGTGGGTGCCCAAGTGCGACCACCACCTGGCGCCGATCCTCACGGTGATCCCGCTGCAGCTGCTCGCCTACCACATCGCCGGCATGAAGGGTCTCAACGTGGACCAGCCGCGCAACCTGGCCAAGACGGTGACGGTCGAGTGACGTCCGGATGCCGGACATGAGGCCGCCGGGCGGCATCGCGGGCGGGTTCCCCGCCATCCCGCCCGGCGGCCTGCTCTTCGGCCTCGGCGTCGACGTGACCGAGGCTGCCCGCATCCGCCGCCTGCTCGAGCACCTGCCGCGCGCCTACGAACGCCTGTTCAGCGCGCAGGAGCGTGCTTATTGCGAGCGCTTCTCCGACCCCTGGTCGCACTACGCGGCCCGCTTCGCCGCCAAGGAGGCGGTGGGCAAGGCGCTGGGAATCGGTATCATCGGGTTCGTGTGGCGCGACATCGAGGTACTCTCCGGAGGGAAACCGCTCATCGCGCTGCACGGCGACGTCGCGGAGATCTCCCGGCGCCTAGGGGTGACGCGGGTCGAAGTGACGCTGAGCCACACCGGCGGCATGGCCTATGCGGTGGCCGCCGCCCTCAAGGAGGAAGAAGCGCATGGATGAGTCCCTGCTGCTCGGCCTGTACACCGCGGACGCGATGCGGCAGATCGACGAGCTCGCGATCAAGGGCCTCGGGATCCCCGGCGGCCACCTGATGGAGCGCGCCGGCGTGGCCGTCGCCGGCGAGATCCTCGAGCGCTACGAGCCGGAAGAAGCGGTCGTGTTCGCCGGCAAGGGCAACAACGGCGGCGACGGCTTCGTGGTGGCGCGCGAGCTCTTCGACGCCGGCGTCGAGGTGACGGTGTTCACGCTGGCGCCGGCCGGCGCCTACGAGGGCGACGCTAAGCTGAACCTCGACATCCTCGGCCGGCTCGGCGTCGACGTGCGCGAGGCGTTCGCCGGGGACGCGCCGGCCGACGAGGTCGTGATGCTCACGGAGATGGCCGACGTCGTCGTCGACGCCATCTTCGGCACCGGCTTCACCGGCGCCGCCAAGGGCGCCGAGGCGGAGGTGATCGGGCTCATCAACGAGGCGCCCGGCGCCGTGGTCAGCGTCGACGTCGCCAGCGGCGTCGGTGCCAGTACCGGCGTGGTCAACGGTCCGGCCGTGATGGCCGACCTCACCGTGGCGCTGCACGCTGCCAAAGTCGGTCACTTCGTGACCCCGGGCGGCCTGTACTCCGGCGAGGTCGTGGCCGTGCCCATCGGCATCCCGGCCCTGCTCGACCACGACACCGACGTGTGGCTGCTGCGCGAGGAGGCTGCCGGCGACCTGATCGTGCCCAAGGGGTCGCTGGACCACAAGCGCTCGGTCGGCACGCTGCTCGTCGCCGGCGGCTCCCGGGGGATGACCGGCGCCGCGCACATGGCGGCGATGGCCGCGTTGCGCTCGGGCGCCGGCCTCGTGCACGCGGCGTTGCCCGCCGGCGCGCACGGGCCCACGCCCTTCCCCGAGGTGATCACGGTCGAGGTGCCCGGCGAGGACGGGCAGTTCACGGCGGGGGCGCTCGAGGCGCTCAGCGACGAGGCGGCGCGGCTCAAAGCCGTGGTCGTGGGCCCCGGCCTGGGCCGGGGCGACGCGGCGCAGAAGCTCGTGCGCGAGCTCATCGCCGTCGACCGCCCGCTCCTGCTCGACGCCGACGGGCTGTATGCGCTCGGCGACAAGCCCGAGCTGCTCGCCGGGCGCGAGCAGCCGACGGTGCTCACGCCGCACGAGGGCGAGCTCGGCCGCCTCATGGGCCTGCCGGCCGAGGACGTGGCGGCGCGCCGCCTCGAGTGCGCCCGCTCAGCCGCCCAACGCAGCGGCGCCACGGTGCTGCTCAAGGGCGAGGCCAGCATCGTGGCCGAGCCGTCGGGCCGCTGCTACGTGATCCCGACCGGCAACCCGGGCCTGGCCACGCCGGGCACCGGCGACGTGCTCAGCGGCGCCATCGCCGCCCAGCTCGCCAAGGGCCTGACTGCCACCGACGCCGCCTGCCTCGGCGGCTTCCTGCACGGCCTCGCCGCCGACCTCGCCGCGGAGAACGCGGTGGGCACCGAAGGCATGGTCGCCAGCGACCTGTTCCAGTTCCTGCCGGCCGCCGTCGAGCGGCTCAAGGCCGGCCCACCTGAGGAGAAGCATGACCACGACTGAACCGCCGGCCGAGGGCGACACCCTCACCCGCGACATCATGACCGCGCCGGTCGTCACGGTGACCCCCGACACGTCCGTCAAGGACCTTGCCGCGCTGTTCCGTGACAAGCGCATCGGCGGCGTGCCGGTCGTGCAGGACGGCAAGCTCGTCGGCATCGTGACCGAGGGTGACCTCATGGCGCTGGACGCGGACGTCCAGTACCCGCACTACTTCGAGCTCTTCGACAGCATCATCTACCTGGGCAGCCAGAAGAAGTTCAAGGAGCAGCTCGAGAAGGCGGCGGCGGCCATCGTGGACCAGCTGATGACGCGTCGCGACAAGGTCAAGACGATCGGGCCGGACGAGCCCGCCCGCGCCGCCGCCACGCTGATGTCGCGGCACCACTTCGACCGCGTGCCGGTGGTCGACGAGAACGACGCGGTGGTCGGCCTCGTCACGCGGCACGACATCATGAAGCTCATCGGGCTCTGACATGCTGGCGGGGTGCGAGCGGGCGCTGGCGGAGGTCGATCTCGACGCCATCCGTCACAACGTGCGCCGGCTGATGAGAGATCTGCCGGCCGGCGCCGCGCACTGCGCCGTGGTCAAGGCCGACGGCTACGGGCACGGCGCGGTCCCTGTGGCGCGCGCCGCCCTCGAGGCCGGCTCCACGTGGCTCGGCGTGGCCTGCGCGGCAGAGGCCGAGGAGCTCCGCGAGGCCGGGCTGACGGCGCCGGTCCTGATCTTCGGGCCGATGACCGGCGCCGACCTCGAGCGCGCCGCCGCGGCCGGCGCCGAGGTCGTGGCGTGGTCGGCGGCGTTCCTCGCCGAGGCGGTCCGCCTCGGCGCCCCCGTGCACGTCAAGTTCGACTCCGGGATGGGGCGGCTCGGGGTGACGGAGCTCGAGGCCCGTGTGCTGTGCGCCGGGGCGGCCGAGGCGGGGCTGCTGCGCGGCCTGATGAGCCACTTCGCCACCGCCGATGAGGCCGACACGAGCTTCTTCGAGTACCAGCTGCGGCGCTTCACCGCGCTCGCCGGCGAGCTCAAGGCGCTCTACCCGGACCTCATCTGCCACACGGCCAACAGCGCGGCGACGCTGCGCGGGCCGCGCGCCCACTTCGACATGGTGCGCACCGGCATCGCGATGTACGGCCTGGCGCCGGCCAACGACGACCCGTTCAAGGACGACCTGCGCCCGGCGATGAAGCTCAGCTCCTACGTCGCGGGTGTCCGCCTCGTCGAGCCGGGCGACTCCGTGGGGTACGGGCGTCGCTTCGTCGCCGGCGCGCGGGCGCGCATCGGCATCGTCCCGATCGGCTACGCCGACGGCATCTGTCGCCGGCTCACCAACGCCGGAGACGTGCTCGTCGCCGGGCGCCGCTGCCGCATCACCGGCACCATCAGCATGGACCAGCTCACCGTGCTGCTCCCCGGCGACTGGGGCGGCGCCGGCGACGAGGTCGTGTTCTTCGGCGCGGCCGCGGCTGCCGCGGAGGCCGCCGCCGCGCACGCACCCGGCACGCCGCGCATCCTCTGCGAGGAGGTCGCGCGGCTGCTCGAGACCATCAACTACGAGGTCGTCTGCGACGTAGCGCCGCGGGTGGTGCGCCGCTACCGCGGCGCCGGGCCCGCGGCCTGACGGTGTCGTGGGCCGCGGCATCGACAGCGCTGCGACGCGCGGCACCGACGGCACCATGACCGGCGGCGCCGGCAGCGGCCCGCCGCCGGAGGAGGTCGCGGCGGCCGCGCTCGCCGCGCTCGAGCGGGGCCGGCGCGGGTGGCTCGTCGGCGGCTGCCTGCGCGACCGCCTCCTCGGCCTGCCGGTCCGCGACCTCGACATCGTCGTCGACGGCTCTCCCGAGCCCTTCGCCCGCGCCCTCGCCGATCGGCTCGGGGCCGGCGTGTTCTCCTCCTCGGACGAGTTCGGGACCTGGCGGGTGGTGCTCGGCGGTCTTCACGTCGATGTCGCCGCCCTGCGCGGCGCCGGCCTGGAGGCCGACCTGCGCGCCCGCGACTTCACGGTCGACGCGCTGGCGCGCCCGCTCGCGGGCGGCGAAGTCGCCGACCCGCTCGGCGGCATGGACGATCTTGCGGCGCGGCGGCTGCGCCTCTGCT
>CAIWHY010000424.1 GCA_903912585.1 uncultured Thermoleophilia bacterium
GAGCAGCGCCAGCTCGTCGGACTCGCCGGGGATCGGCGCGCCGGCGGGGATTCCGCGCAGGCCGCGGACGACGTCGGCCGCGAACTTGCTCCAGTGCGCGGTGCTGGCGATCAGCACCGGAGCTTCCTCGCCGCCGAGCTCCGCGGCGACCTTCCATGCCACCGCGCTGTGCGGGTCGAGCAGGTAGCCGTGCTCGCGATACACCTTGCCGATGGTGGCGAGGCAGGTGTCGTTGTCTACCCAGGCGCCGGTGAGCTCGGCCTGGAGGTCGTCCCTGGTCGCGTCGTCGACCGCGAAGCGCCCCGTGCTGCGCAGCTCGCGCATCCACCCGGCGACGAGCACCGGGTCCTCGCAGAGGTGGTGCAGCAGGCGCTCGAGGTTGGACGAGACGAGGATGTCCATCGACGGGGAAGGCGTCTTGACGAGGCGCCGGGCGGAGATGTCGTAGACGCCGGTGGCGATGAAGTCGGCGAGCACGTGGTTGCTGTTGCTGGCGCAGAGGAGCCGGCCGAGCGGCACGCCCATGAGCCTGGCGTAGTGCGCCGCCAGGATGTTGCCGAAGTTGCCGGTGGGGACGCAGACGTCGAGGGGGTCGCCGGGTACGACGTGCCCGCCGGCGGCCATGTCGGCGTAGGCGCTCACGTAGTAGACGATCTGGGGCATGAGGCGGCCCCAGTTGATGGAGTTCGCCGAGGAGAGCGCCAGGCCGTGCCGGCCCGCCAGTTCCTCGGCGAACCCGGCGTCGTCGAAGACCGCCTTCACCGAGTTCTGGCAGTCGTCGAAGTCGCCCTCGAGACGGAAGACGCTCAGGTTCTCGCCGGGCTGCGTCACCATCTGCAGTTCCTGCAGCGCCGAGACGCCGGCGTCCGGGTAGTACACGACGATGCGGGTGTTGGCGCGATCGGCGAAGCCGTTGAGCGCCGCCACGCCGGTGTCGCCGCTCGTGGCGACGAGGATGAGGAAGTCGAGCCCTGTCGACCCGCTCGCGTGCGCCTGCTCCAGCGCCTGGCTGAAGTAGAGCGGCATGCACTGGAGCGCCATGTCCTTGAAGGCGAGCGTGGGGCCGTGCCAGAGCTCGAGCACGAAGCGGCCCGGCGCGACCTGCCGCACCGGCGCGACCGCCGGGTCGTCGAAGTTGCCCGCGTAGGCGGCGGCCGCGATCTCGCGCGTGCGCGCGGCCTCCACGTCCAGCTCGAACGCCTCGTACACGCGCGCCGCGCGCTCGTGGTAGGGCAGCGCCGCCAGCGCGACGATCTCGTCGACCGAGAATCGTGGCAGCCGCTCGGGCACGAACAGCCCGCCGCCCGGCGCGATGCCCTCGAGGAGGGCCTCGGTGAACGTGCGCGGCCGGTCGATGAGCCCTCTGGTGTCGTGGTAGGCGATCATGGCCCGCGGATTCTATCCCATGGCTCGCAGGGTGACGCCCGGCGAGACGCGCTGCCGGAGCGAGTCGCCGAGCGCGGTCTCGAGCACTTGACTTCTGGGAACGATGCGTTACGATATATCGCGTTACAGCGTTACGCGACAGTGCACACAAGTGTTTCAGCGGAGGTTCCAATGAACGAGTCGACGATGAGAGACCCAAGAGAGGCCTACGGGCGCTGCGGCGCCCCGGGCGAGATCCACGGGCCGGTGCGGTTCAAGTTCGGTCACGGCCCCCACGGCCACGGCTTCGGCCCCCACGGTCACGGCCCCTGGTCGCGGGCGCGACGCGGCAACGTGCGCGCCGCCATCTTCTCGGTGCTGTCCGAGGAGCCGATGCACGGCTACCAGATCATGCAGAAGCTCGAGGAGCGCAGCGGCGGCATGTGGCGCCCCAGCCCCGGTTCGGTCTACCCGACCCTCCAGCTGCTGGAGGACCAGGGGTTCGTGAAGGGTGAGGAAGTCGAAGGCCGGCGCGTGTTCGCGCTCACCGACGAGGGCAAGGCCGAGGCGGAGCAGAGCAAGGAGCGCTTCGGTACGCCGTGGGAGAGCGACGAGGCCGGGCCGGAGGATCCGCGCTTCAAGCTGCGCCGCGCGGTGTTCCAGATCGGCGCGGCCGTCAAGCAGGTCGGCACCACCGGCAGCGCCGAGCAGGTCGACAAGACGATCGCCATCCTGGCGGAGGCGCGCAAGCGCATCTACGCGCTGCTCGCCGAAGCCGACTGACGCCGGCAGCCGGCCGACACGGCAGCTCCGCGGCGGCGCCGGGCGGCTGACCCCGGCTACTCTCCGGACGCGCCCGGTCTGCGGCGGCCCGCCTGACGGCGAGA
>CAIWHY010000425.1 GCA_903912585.1 uncultured Thermoleophilia bacterium
AGTTCCCGGAGCTCGGGCAGAGCGCGCTCTACTGCGTCACCGAGTACTACGACCAGGCCGACATCGACGTCTTGGTGTCGGCTGTCAGGGAGGTGACGGCATGACGGAGACACCTCAGGACAAGGTCGCCCGCCTCGCCCGCCTGCGCCGCGACGGGGGCGTGCTGCACGACTACCGCGCCCCGCGCTGGGACGAGCCGTTCATCATGGAGCAGGGGACGCCCGGCGAGCGCGGCGTGCTCGTGCCGCTCGCCGAGGACGGCGTCAAGGCGGCCGTGGGTGAGGCCGCGGACTACATCCCCGAGGGGATGCGCCGCGCGGCCGCTCCCGACCTGCCGGAGCTCTCGCAGCACCAGGTGCTGCGCCACTACCTGCGCTACTCGCAGATGACGCTCGGCATGGACCTCGGCAGCGACATCAGCGAGGGCACCTGCACGATGAAGTACAGCCCCAAGATGCACGAGGAGCTCATCCGCGGCCACCGCGCCGCCGACGTGCACCCCTGGCAGGACGAGGACACCATGCAGGGGCTCCTCGAGATCGTCTACGACACCGGCCAGTACCTGAAGTCGATCAGCGGCATGGACGCGTTCACGCTGCAGCCCGGCGGCGGCTCGCACGCGGTGTTCACCAACGCCTGCGTCATGCGTGCCTACTTCGAGGCCAGGGGCGAGCTCGGCCAGCGCGACGAAATGATCACGACGATCTTCTCGCACCCCTGCGACGCGGCCACGCCCATGGTCGCCGGCTTCAAGGTCATCACGGTGATGCCGGACGAGAACGGCTACCCGGACCTCGAGGCCTTCAAGGCCGCGGTGTCCGAGAGGACTGTGGGGTGCATGATCACCAACCCCGAGGACACCGGCATCTACAACCCGCAGATCGACAAGTACGTCGAGATCCTGCACGCCGCCGGCGCCCTCGCCTTCACCGACCAGGCCAACGCCAACGGCATCCTCGGCTACGCGCGGGCCCGCGACGCCGGTTTCGACGCCTGCCACTTCAACCTGCACAAGACCTTCTCGAGCCCGCACGGCTGCGAGGGCCCGGCCACCGGCGCCTACATGTGCACCGAGGAGCTCGCCAGGTACCTGCCGGTGCCGGTCGTCACCAAGGTCGGCGACAAGTATCACCTCGACTACGACCGGCCCGAGAGCATCGGCCGCGTGCGCGGCTTTCTCGGCAACTGGATGGGCGTCATCCGCGCCTACGCCTGGATCCGCAACATGGGTCCAGACGGCCTCAAGGAGGTCGCCGAGATCAGCGTGCTCAACAACAACTACCTCGACAACCTGCTGATGGCCGTCAAGGGCGTGAGCCGGCCGTATGCCGAAGGCCACCGCCGGCTCGACCAGGTGCGCTACAGCCTGCAGCAGCTCAAGGAGGACACCGGCGTCGGCACCGAGGCCATCCGCGACCGTATGGTCGACTTCGGCATCCAGAGTATGTGGATGAGCCACCACCCGTGGGTGGTGCCCGAACCCTTCACGCCGGAGCCGTGCGAGACCTACAGCAAGGCCGACCTCGACGAGTGGGCGGCGGTCATCAAGAAGGCCGTGGACGAGGCCTACGCCGACCCGCAGTTCGTGCTCGATTCGCCGCACGAGCAGCCCATCGGCCAGATGCGGCGCACCGAAGCCCTGGAGGACCCGGACCAGTGGGCCTTCACGTGGCGAAAGTACAAGAGGAAGTTCCTCAAGCAGAGCTGATCCGCCGGAGCGGCGGGGCGCGG
>CAIWHY010000426.1 GCA_903912585.1 uncultured Thermoleophilia bacterium
CGGCGCGCCCCGTCGAGAGGCGCGCCGGCCGCTTTCGCGTACGTGTCTCAGAAGGACATCAGGCTGACGTCATGTCCCTGCTGCTGCACCAGGAGCTTGAAGTCGTGCGGGTTGCTCGCCACCTGGGCGGCGTCGCTGAGCGTGATCAGCCCATCCTCGTACAGCTTCAGCAGCGCCTGGTCGAAGGTCTGCATCCCGTAGAAGTCGCCTTCCTTGATGGCGTCGGCGATGAGCATCGCCTGGTCCGGGTCGAGGATGAAGTCGCGGATGCGGTTGGTGCAGACCATGACCTCGATGGCCGGCACGCGGCCGCCGCCGTCGGCGCGGGAGAGAAGACGCTGGGAGATGATCCCCTTGAGCGTGCCGGCGAGCATGATGCGGATCTGCTTCTGCTGGTGAAGCGGGAAGAAGTCGATGATGCGGTTGATCGTCTCGGTGGCATCGATCGTGTGCAGCGTGCTCAGCACGAAGTGCCCGGTCTGCGCAGCGGTGAGCGCTGCGGCCACGGTCTCCGTGTCGCGCATCTCGCCGATGAGGATGTCGTCGGGGTCCTGGCGCAGCACGTACTTGAGAGCCGACCCGTAGGAGTCGGTGTCGAGCCCGATCTCGCGCTGGTTGATGATCGACTTCTGGTCCTTGTGCAGGACCTCGATCGGATCCTCGATGGTGACGATGTGGCGGCGCATGGTGCGATTGACGTGATCGATCATCGCCGCCAGCGTGGTCGTCTTGCCGGAACCCGTGGTGCCGGTCACGAGCACCAGACCGCGCGGCTCCAGCGCCAGCCGCTTGAGGATCTCGGGGAGATGAAGCTCCTCGAACGACGGGATCTTCGTGGTCACCTGGCGCATCGCCACGCTGATGCTGCCGCGCTGGCGGAAGACGTTGACGCGGAAGCGGCCGAGGTTGGGCGCCGAGTAGGCGAAGTCGATCTCGTTGTGCTCGCTGAACCGGCGGATCTGCTTGTCGGTCATGATCGAGGCGGCCACGTCCTTGGTGTCCTCCGGCGTGAGCGGCGGCTCGTCCAGGAGGATGAGCTCGCCGTCGACGCGGATCACCGGCGGGCTCCCCGCCTTGATGTGGAGGTCCGACGCGTTGCGCGCCATCATCTCGCTGAGCAGTTCGTCTATGGGTTTCACGTGGCCGCCCCAAGTGTCGTGTGCCGTCTCGTGAGTCTTGTTCGGCATCCTGGTGGCAAAAGCTTACCCCGCCGCGCCCGTCGCGCATAGGTCGCCGGCGCAGGGAGGCTGATCGGGCGCTCTACAGCCGGCCGCCGATCCAGGCGTCGCGGCCGGCATAGGAACCGTAGCAGACCACGGCGCCGGTGTGCGGCGCCTCGATGATCGTCGTCCCGCCGACGAAGATGGCGACGTGATGGCTGAAGCTGGCGTTGCCGAAGAAGACCAGATCGCCGGGCCGCAGGTCGCCGAAGGGGACCGGTATGCTGGCGCGCTGCTGGTCGGTGGCGCCGTGCGAGAGCCCCACGCCGATCTGCGCGTAGCAGTACATCACCAGCCCCGAGCAATCGAAGCCGCCCGGGCTGGCGCCGCCCCACACGTAGGGCACGCCGAGGTACCGCTGCGCGATGGCGACGATCTCGGGATGGCCGGGGCTGTTGGGGTCGACCCTGGGGACGACGCCGCTGAAGCCGATAAGTGCCAGCTTGGCGCGCAAGGCCGCCTGGGCCTGCATCTGCTTGATCTGGGCCTTGAGGCCCTTGGTGAGCCTCTCGAGTCTGGCCTGCAGCGCCAGGATCTCGCTCTTCTGGGCGGCGCGCTCGGCGACGAGCCTGGCCGCCGCCTTCCTGTCTACCTCCAGCTTCACGCGGCGGTTCTTGATGTTCTGGCGGTAGGCCGAGATGGAGCGGACGGTGTCGACGTCGCTGTTGCCGAGGCGCGCCATCATGTCGAGCTGGGTCACGAGATCTTCGAAGCTGGCCGACGAGAGCATGACGTCGAGGATGCCGACGTCGCGCGACTTGTAGATGTCCTGCGCGCGCGCCTTGAGCTGCTGGGTGGCGAGGTGGAGATTGTGCTGGGCGGCGTCGAGCAGGTGCTGGTTCTGCCTGATCTGTTCCTGGACCGTCGCGAGCTGGCTGGTCGCCTGGTTGTACTTCTCGATCGCGATCTCGGACTGGTTGTAGACCTGGTCGAGCCGGCTCTTGACCGCCTGGAGGCGGGCCTTCTTCTGCGAGACGGGCGAGGCGGTCGCGGCGGCCGCGAAGACGAGTGCGGCCGCGACGACGCCCAGCAAGAGGGCGAGCATGACGGTGCGACTGGTGAGCCTGGGCTTCACTGCCTCTGGTCCTTTCGCGGACGCCGCGCCGGAAGACGATGAGAGTCCGCCGGCGGGGAGTGCCTGGGTGAGTGCAGTATTCGAGCCTGAAGGGCCGTTTCCCTGTGCGGGAACGGCCCTTCAGGCTCGGCTGTGATCTAGAACCGGCCGCCGATCCAGGCGCCGCCGATGGAGCCGTAGCTCACCACGGCGCCGGTGTGCGGCGCGTTGATCATGCTGCCGCCGCCGACGTAGATGCCGACGTGGTAGCTGTAGCTGGGTCCGCCGAAGAAGACGAGATCGCCGGGCTGAAGGGCGCTCAGCGGGACGGGCGTGCTGGCGCGCTGCTGGTCGGTGGCGCCGTGCGAGAGACTGATGCCGATCTGCGCGTAGCAGTACATCGCGAGGCCGGAGCAGTCGAAGCCGCCCGGGCTGGCACCGCCGTACACGTAGGGCACTCCCAGGTACCGCTGGGCGATGGCGACGACGGCCGACTGGCCGGAGCCGCCGGGATCGGGCACGGAGCCGCCGCCGCTGCTGCCGCCCGAGCTGCCGCCTGTGCTGCTGGCGTTGCTTGCGGCGGAGGCGGCAGCGGCCGCCTGAGCCGCGGCCTGCGCCGCGGCGGCCTGCTGGGCCTCCAGCTGCTTGATCTGGCTCTTGATGCCGGCGGTCATCGACTCGAGCTGGTGCTGCAGGCCGACGACCTGGTCCTTCTGCGATGTGCGGTCGGCGACGAGCTTGGCGGCCGACTTCTTGTCCGCCTCGAGCTTGACGCGCCGGTTCTTGATGTCCTGCTGGTAGGCGGCGATGGACTTGACCGTGTCGACGTCGCTGTTGCCGAGGCGCTGCATCATGTTGAGCTGCGTCACGAGGTCGTCGAAGCTGTTCGACGAGAACAGCACGTCGACGATGCCGACGTCGCGCGTCTTGTAGATGTCCAGCGCGCGCGACTGCAGCTGCTCGTCGGCGACCTGGAGGTTGTACTCGGCGACCTTGAGCAGGTGCGAGTTCTGCTTGATCTGCTGCTGGACGCCGGAGAGCTGGGTGGTGGCCTGGTTGTACTTCTCGACCGCCACGTCCACCTGGTGGTAGACGCCCTGAAGCCTGCCCTGGATCTGTTGCAGGCGGGCTTTCTTCTGGGAGACGGGGGAGGCGGATGCCGCGGAGGCGAGGACGAAGGAGAGGAGGAGGGTGCCGAGAAGGACGGACAGTACTGCGAGTCGTCGTCTATCTTTCACTGCATCGCCTCCTTTTGGGCGCATCGCCGGGGCGCACGCCCTCGTTGAGGTGAGCCTTGAGTAGCTCCACTCACCGAAGTCAAGTATGAGACCTTAACATCCCGGGTCGGTCATGACAACCGTGGCCGGAGCGCCCGCACGGCGCGGCGGCGGGCGCCGGGCCGCTCACTTGGCGCCGGCGCCGCGCACCCCCGACGGGGGCGTCGGCTTGGGCCACATGCGCCTGAGCCGCTCGATGAACGCCTTGTTGCGCTCGTCCTTGCGCCAGTTACGGATGATGACCATGCCCCACCAGTGGAACATCAGCTGCTTCGTGAACTTGAGGGCGAAGATGTAGCGCAGCCAGGTGCGCAGCGAGTAGAAGCGCATGTAGCCGCGCAGATCCTCCATCTGCAGCTCGTAGGGGGTCATGAGCTTGGGCTCGAAGACGACGTGGTGGGCGTCGTAGAGCTCCCAGCGCTTCTCGAAGATGCGGCCCTGCGCCTCGAGTTCCTGGTATTGAGGCGTGCCCGGCAGCGGGGTGAGGATGTTGAGCATCACCGTGTCGATGTGGTTCTTGATGGCGAAGTCGACGGTGTCGCGCACGGTCTGCACGTTGTCGGTGTCGGCGCCGAGCACGAACATGCCGTGGCTGCGGATGTCGTACTCGTGCAGGATGCGGATCCCCTGCACGATGTCGTCGACGGTCTGCGACTTCTCGTAGCCGTCGAGCGTGTCCTGGTTGACGGACTCGAGACCGAGATAGACGAGCTCGCAGCCCGACGCGCGCATCAGCTCGAGCAGTTCCTTGTCGCGCACCACGTCGGTGCGCACCTGGGCCGACCAAGGGATGACGAGGTCCTCGTCGATCATCATCTGCAGGAGCTTCTTGAGGCGCTTCTTGTCCGCGGCCATGTTGTCGTCGTAGAAGAAGATGCGCCCGGGGCGTTTGTCCTTGAGCTCGGCGATCACGCTCTCGGCGCTGCGAAAACGGTACTTGCGTCCGAACATCGCCGTCACCGAGCAGAAGTTGCAGGCAAAGGGGCAGCCCCAGCTGGTCATGATCGGGATGGTCGTCAGTCTCTCGCTGCCGACCAGCAAGTTGAGGTCGGGGAAGGGCAGGACGTCGAGGTCGGTGCAGCGTTCGCGCGGAGCGTTGTGGACGGCCTCGCCGTCACGGTGGAACGACAGGCCGTCGATCTCGTCGAGCTCCCGCTTGCCGTCAAGGGCTTCGATGAGCTCGAGCATGAGCTGTTCGCCGCCTTCGCCGCGGGCCACGTAGTCGACGTGCCCGAGGGCTTCGTCGGCCATGAACGTGACGTGCGCGCCGCCGATGACGACCGGCACGCTCCGCGCGCGCAGCCCGTCGGCGTACTCGTAGGCGGTCGACGTCGTGGAGGTGGTGCTCGAGAGGCCGACGAGGTCGGCGCTGTTCACGTCGTCCCAGTCGATGGGCGCCATCTGCGCGTTGTAGACGAGCACATCGTGACCGTGCGCCTTGAGCGTTGCGGCGATGATGGGCAGGCCGAGGCGAGGCAGCAGCACCTTGGCATAGACGTGCATACCCGGAGGTTCGGGTTCGATGAGGCGGATCTTCATGAGTCTCCTTGGGAAGCCCGGCGGACGGAGGTGGACCTGGCCTGCCCGGCGATGATGTCGAACGGATGGATGCTCATCGTAGACGCTGCGCACGGGGAAGTGAAGCCGGGAGCCGTCTGTCAGAAGATCAGGTGACCCACGAAGTAGACGGCCGCGGCCACGAGCGCGGCGGCCGGCAGGGTCAGGACCCAGGCGAACACGATGCTCCTGGCCACGCCCCAGCGAACGGCCTTGAGCCGCCGCGTCGTCCCGACTCCCATGATCGCCGCGGTGATGGTGTGCGTGGTCGAGACCGGGAAGCCGAAGTGAGTCGCGATCTGGATCACCGTGGCGGCGCTGGTCTCGGCGGCGAACCCGTGGATCGGGTCGAGCTTGATCACCTTGGAACCGAGCGTGTGCATGATGCGCCAGCCACCGGAATACGTGCCCGCCGCCATGGTGAACGCGCAGGCGAGCTTGACCCAGAGCGGGATGGTGAAGGTGGCAAGGTGGCCGCTCGAGACGAGCGCGAGGGTGATGACGCCCATCGTCTTCTGGGCGTCGTTGCCGCCGTGTGCGTAGGCCATGAAGGCGGCGGAGAAGGGCTGCAGGCGACGGAAGGTCTGGTTCACCGGCGAGAGCGGGCGCTTGTGCACGATCCAGATGAGGGCGGTCATCAGCAGCCAGGCCGCCGCGAAGCCGATCACCGGCGAGAGGACCATCGGCAAGATGATCTTGTCGATGACGCCGCTCCACTCCACGCCCGAGACGCCGACTGCGGCAAGCATCGCCCCGATGAGGCCGCCGAAGAGCGCCTGGGACGAGCTGGAGGGGAGCGCGAAATACCAGGTGGTGAGATTCCAGACCACGGCTCCGACGAGGGCGGCGAGGACGAGCCCCAGGGTGACCAGGCTGGTGTCGACGATGCCCTTGCCGACAGTGCCGGCCACTTTGCTCGAGACGAGCGCGCCGAACAGGTTGAAGCCGGCCGCCATGAGGACGGCGGTACGCGGCGAGAGCGCGCGCGTGGACACCGAGGTGGCGATCGCGTTGGCACTGTCGTGAAAGCCGTTGGTGTAGTCGAAGACGAGCGCCAGGGCGACGATCGCGATGAGGAGGACCACGGCCTGTGCTCAGGTCAGTTGTGCTTGAGCACGATGCTCTCGATGACGTTCGCGACGTGCTCGCACTCGTCGATCGCGCGTTCGAGCGTCTCGTAGAGGTCTTTCCACTTGATGATGTCGGTGCACGTGGTGCCGCCCGCGAAGAGACTCTCGAGGGCTTCGCGCTCGATGCGGTCGCCGTCGTTCTCGAGGCTGTTGATGGCGATGATGCGTTCGTCGAGGCCCTTGGGCTTCTCGAGGTTGTCCATGCACTCGCGCAGGATCGGCGTCGCCTTGGCGATGATCTGCGCCTGCTGCCGCGCGAACGGCGTGATCTCCTCGACGCGGTAGATCTGCACCTTGCCGGCGACTTCTTCGATGCTGTCGAGGATCTCGTCGGTGGTCGCCACGAGGTCGTAGATGTCCTCGCGGTCGATGGGCGTGATGAAGGACTTGTTGAGCCGCCGCACGATGTCGTGGACGATCTTGTCGCCCACGTGCTCGTGCTCGAGGATGGCCGCCGCGATGGACTTGCGGTCCCCGCCCTCCATGAACCTGACGAGCAGCTGAGCCGCCGCGTCGAGGTTGGCGGCCAGTTCCGAGAACATGCGGAAGTAGTCCTGCTCCTTAGGGACCAGGCTGAGTCTCACGAGGGCGCTCCTTTCCCCAAATGCGCTGCCCTGTGCCGCGCGTAATGCTATCCGCTGCGCGGCGGCGCGCAACCCGGCGCGGCGGCCTTGCCGCCGGAGGGGTCCACGGGCCTGCGGACGAGTCCACGGTCCCGCGGGATGGGTCCCGAGCCCCGCCGCCGTCGCCTGATCTGGCAAGACTTTGGAGGCGCGTCGGGCAAAGGAAACCACCGCGGCCCGAAAGGTTGGGCGGCGCAGGGCCGTTGTAGGGGCAGAAGACGCGCACGTGCGCGCCCTTGCAGCCGACGATGGAGGTAGATCATGAAGTCGACGAGGTGGATCCTTGTGGCGCTCGTGGTGGCGCTGTGCCTGGCGGTGGTGCCGCTGGCGCTCGCTCATCCGGGCGCCGCGAAGGGCAAAGTCAAGTTCGAGGCGGTCGGCAGAGTTTCCGCCGTCGACGGCGCCGCCATGACACTGACCGTCAAGGTCAAGGCGGGGACGAAGACGATCAAGACGTTGCGGGGCAGCGACGTGCCGATGATCGTGGCCCTGACGGCCAAAGTGAGCGTCGCGATCGCCCACAAGTGGGTGCACGGGGCGAAGCTGGCGGACGTGGCCGTGGACGCGAGGGTGAAGGTGCGCGGCACGATCGACCGCAGCGCACCCGCGAACCCGGTATTCACCGTCACCGACGTCAGGGCCTGGCAGCCGGCCGCCGTTCCGGCGCCGACTCGGTAGGCCAGGACTCGTCGATCCGGCCAGGCGCCGACTTCGCGGCCGCGCCCGGCCGGACCGTCCGGCTCGGGCCCCGCCGACGACGACTCCGGGGCCCGGCGCGCTGGTTGCCTTCCCCTCGTTCGTTCCGGTAGCCTTTCCTCGCGCACGGTTGGAGGCCGCTGGCCTGTTCCTGCGTGCCACCGACTTTCTGCCGGGATGCACACAGCACGTCGCCGGCAGCGAAGGACGTGCTTGCGGTCTTGCGGACGTTGTTGTAAGGAGGATCCAGTGCCAGCAGAAGATCTCTACGCACAGATGAAGCAGAGCGTCATCGACGGCGAGTCCGAAGACGCCGAGCGCCTCGCCCAGGAAGGCCTCGACGCCGGCCTCTCCGCCGGCAACATCCTCGACCTCGGCTTCGTCAAGGGCATCGAGGAGGTCGGC
>CAIWHY010000427.1 GCA_903912585.1 uncultured Thermoleophilia bacterium
CCGCGCGGCCTGCGACGGCGGCAACACGTAGGCGCCGCCGTTGATCCAGGCCGGCGTGCCGATCATCACAGCCTTCTTGCCGCCCGTCGCCCTCCACTTGAGGTAGGCGAGCTCGATGATCTGGTTGGTCGTGAGGTCGGTGGCGACGCCGCTCATGAAGCGCTTGCCGATCTCGGGGAGCTTCGTGAGGTTGGACGGCTGGGCGATCTTCTTCTCGAGCGCCTGCACGAACGCCTGCTGGCGTGCCGCGCGATGGAAGTCGTCGTCGGCGTGGCGGATGCGCACGTAGAGCATCGCGTACTTGCCGTCGAAGTGGTGCAGGCCCTGGTCGAACGTGACCGGGCGGCCGTACCTGCCGACGATGGTGCTGATGGTCTTGGGTACATTGAGGTCCACGCCGCCGACTGCATCGACGAGGCGCGGAAAGCCCGTGAAGTTGACGACCATGACGTGGTTCACATCGATGCCGAGGAACTGCTTGACCGTCTTGATCGCCATCGACGGCCCTCCCCAGAACATCGCCTCGTTGATCTTGGTGAGCCCCTGTCCCGGGACCGGCACGTAGGTGTCGCGCGGGATGGACAGCTGGTTGATGGTGTGCGTGCCCGGGTTGAAGCGCATCAGCATGATCGTATCCGAGCGCGCCGGCTCGCCCGCCTTGCTGTCCACGCCGAAGAGCAGCAGCGTGGTGCCCTTGCGCCAGATCCAGCCTTTGTCGGCGATGAGCTGGGCGCGCACGTCGTGGTCGACCTGCGCGTTCGCCCCTGAGACCTTGTCGAGGCGCTGGTTGGCCGCGGCGACCGAGCGCGAGAACTTCTGGTAGCCAGGCCAGGCGAGGACCGTGACCACGACGCCGGCGACTACGAGGAGGAGGAAGAGCGCGATGGGCACCTGCCACCAGCGGAAGCGCCGGCGCTTCGATGGACCGGGCGCGCCGGCCGGCCGCTTGTCGCCGCGCTGCCGGCTGTCGCCGCGCTGCCTCGCGTTGCCGCGCTGCCGGCTGTCGCCGCGACCGGCGTCCGGCGACGCGCCGTACACCTGGTAGCCCTTGTCCGCCTCATGGCCGCTCCCGCGCGGGCTCTGACCCTGCGCGTCCGGCTGCGCGCGCTTCGGCGGCCGCGCCGGGCGCGCGCCGGCGAGCTCGTCGTCGAGCGCGCGGCGCCTGCCGCGACCGGCCTTGTACGTCTTGTAGGGCTTGGGCCCTTGTCTGTCGCTGTCTGCCATATGATCGTCCACCACTCGCGGCGCGCGAAAACGCCCGGCGAGAAGTGGTGGGGAGCGGGGCGCTGGCCTTGCCGCAGGACTACGCCTTGAGGGGGCCGTTTCCTGCAGCAAGGAGTCTACACCATGGTAGGCTGCGGGTCGCGATGGAGCCGGGACGCACGATCATCGGAGTCGACATCGGGGGCACCAAGGTGGCCGCTGCGCTTCTGCGCGGGCGTCTGCCGGCGCCGGGCGCCCGTACGCTCGCAGACGCGGAAAGGCCGGCTGTGCTGGAGCGGTTCACCGCCGTCACGGACGGCTCGTCGTCGGCCGCTTGCCTGCGCGGCGTCGAGGAGTGCCTGGCGCGGCTTCTCGCCTCAGCCGGCAAGGTGGACGCCATCGGCGTCGGCGTGGCCTCGTGCGTCGACTACGACGCGGGGAGGGTCGTGCACTCGGTCAACCTGCCGCTCGGTGACGTGCCCCTGCGCGACGAGCTCGAACGCGCCTTCGGCGTGCCCGTTGCCCTCGACAACGACGCCACCGCGGCCACGGTGGGCGAGCACACCTACGGCGCCGGCATCGGAGCGCGAGAGATGCTCATGCTCACGCTCGGCACCGGCGTCGGCGGCGGCATCATCTGCGGCGGCCGCCCCTACCGGGGCTTCAGCGGCGCGGCGGCGGAGCTCGGCCACCTGACGCTCGACCTCGACGGGCCGGACTGCCCCGCCGACTGCCCCAACCACGGCTGCCTCGAGGCCTACGTCGCCGGCCCGGCCATGGGCGCCGCCGCGCGTGCGGCCGCCGAGGCGGAGCCTGGCTCCGGCCTGGGGCGCGCGCTCGCCGCCGGCGAGCCGGTGGACGGGCCGCTGCTCTCGCGGCTGGGCCTCGCCGGCGACCCGGTCGCCGTGGAGGTCCTCGCCCGGATCGGAGGGCTGCTCGGCGCGGGCCTCACGACGCTGGTCAGCATCTTCAATCCGGAACTGATCGTGATCGGCGGCGGAGCCGCCGCGGCGGGCGAGCTGTTGCTGGGGCCTGCCCGGCGCGTCATCGCCGAGCGCGCTCTGCCGCCGGCGCGCGATCAGGTCCGCGTCACCGGCGCGGCCCTGGGCCCGGACGCCGGCCTGATAGGCGCGGCCGCCCTGGCGCTGGCGAAGCTGCGCGGCGGCGAGCCGGGGCCTTCTTGACTTCGCCCCGGCCATATCGGTAAATGGCAAGGGAAATCCCCGCGCGTTCTGCGTCTGCAGCGCGCCTACAGGAGGTGACGACTACCACATGGCCTACAAGATCACCGATGAGTGTCTCGCGTGCGGCGCCTGCGTCGACGAGTGTCCCAACGAGGCGATCTCAGAAGACGATCCCATCTACCTGATCGACGCCGAGAAGTGCGACGATTGCGCGACTTGCGTGGACTCCTGCCCGAGCGAGGCGATCGTCCCCGAGTGACGAGCTCCCAGCAGGCGTGAAGTTCCAAGGGCCGGCTCCTCAAGGAGCCGGCCCTTTCGCGTTCAGGGGGCGAGGCCGCCTGGCGGAGGCTCGCCGGGTCACACTGGGCCAGGCCGGCCGGCGTCCGCGTCGCCGCCGGTCACGACTTCAGGCCCGTCCCAGGCGAGGCGGCGGGCCATCACGGCGACCGCCTCTGGGTTGGAGTCCACGAGCAGGTAGCCGCGTCCGTTGCGCGCCGCGGCTTCGCCCGTGGTGCCGCTCCCGGCGAAGAAGTCGACCACGAGGTCGCCCGGGTCCGAGTGCACGCGCACGATCCGCTCGACGATGCGCAGCGGCTTCTGCGTCGGGTAGCCGGTCTTCTCCTTGCCCGTGGGGCTGACGATCGTGTTCCACCAGACGTCGGTCGGCACCTTGCCGCGGGCGGCTTTCTCGGGGCCGACGAGGCCGGGCGCCATGTACGGCACGCGGTCGATGTCGTCGTAGCGGAAGACGTAGCGGGAGGGATCCGCCGCGTACCAGAAGATCGTGTCGTGCTTGGCGGCCCAGCGCGTCCGCGAGCGGCCGCCGTAGTCGTAGGCCCAGACGATCTCGTTGATGAAGGACTCGCGGCCGAAGAGCTCGTCGAGCAGCACCTTGCAGTAGTGCGCCTCGCGGCTGTCGATGTGGAAGAACAGCGAGCCGTCGGCGGTGAGGATGCGCCGCGCCGCCGCGAGGCGCGGCGCCAGGAACCCGAGGTAGTCGTCATAGGCGTCCTCCCACGCCGCGGCGCCGAGCACCTCGGTACGGTAACGCCGCCCCTTGAAGCCAGTGCGGTCGCCGCCTTCGTCGTCGCGCACGGTACGAAGTCGCGTGCGCCGCTGCGTGCGGCCGGTGTTGAACGGCGGGTCGATGTACACGAGGCGGGCGCAGGCGTCGGGCAGGCCGGCGAGCACGTCGAGGTTGTCGCCGAGGACGATGCGCTTCACAGCGGGTACTCGTAGACGCGCTGGTCCTTGACGGTGCGGCAGCCGATGGCCGCGTAGAACTCGTGCGGGCCTACGCGCGCGAGATTGGCGCGGATCCAGAGCCGCTCCAGACCGCGCTCCCGGGACCAGGCGGCCGCGGCCTCGAGCAGGGCGGCGCCCACGCCGGTGCCCCGGTGGGCGGCGCCGACCACGAGGCCGCCGACCTCGCCGTAGGGCTCGGACTCGACGACGCGCTGGAGGTGCACGTCGATGAAGCCGGCGACGGAGCCTCCGGTCTGCGCCACGAGGATCGTCCGCTCGGGGTCGTCGAGGAGGATCAGCCGCGCCCGGACCTGCTCAACGGTGGACGGGTACCCGAGCGCGTCGCTCAGCGCGGCGAGCGCCGCGGCGTCGGCCGCGACTGCCGTCCGGATCTGCACGTCGGCGTCCACGCCGACAGTGTATAGCGCGTCGGCGAACAGACGGGACAGTTCAGGACGGGCGCGTCAAGACGCGGCGAAGCCGTGCCGGCACACCCAGTCGCCACGCCGCGGCGGTGGTAACGCCTCAGGCGGTGAGGCGCGGCGCCTCCCGCCCCTGCGCGAGGGCGGCGACGTGGATGTGGAGGATGCGGTCTTCGACCGGCACGGCGTCGAGCGTCACCGTGCCGCACATCGGGCAGACGAACGTCTCGCTCGGGTCCTCGGAGAAGAGATCGCCGTCGAACACCGCGTCACATTCGCTGCAGACCATGCGCTCCAGCACCATGACTCCTCCTTTCCACATGTGAAACATTCCGCAAAGTGGGTCGCCCGACTCACCGGTCTGAAAGAATGGGGTGAAACACCCAGAGCGCAGGCTCGGGTGCGGCAGGGAGGACGTGTGAAGGGCAAGGCAGCGGAGCTGAGGGTCAGGCGCGCGTCCGCGGACGACGCGGCGGGCATCGCCGCCGTGCTCGACCGCATCATCAAGGGCGGTCGCCACAGCCTGCTCGACACGCCCTTCAGCGAGGCAGAGGAGCGCGTCTTCATCGCCTCGCTCCCGGCGCGCGCCTTCATCCACGTCGCGGTGACGCCCGCGGACGAGATCGTCGGTTTCCAGACCGTGGAGCCGTGGAGCAGCTTCGTGACGCGCGCGTTCGACCACGTCGCGACGATGGGCACCTACGTCGCGGAGGAGTCCCGCCGGCGCGGCGTGGGGGCGGCGCTCGCCGCCGCTTCGTTCGCCGGGGCGCGCGCCGCCGGCTACGAGAAGATCTTCACCGACCTGCGCGCCGACAACCTCGACTCGCTCTGCTACCATCTCAGTCTCGGCTTCAGCGTCGTCGGGAGCGCGCGCAGGCACGCCCGGCTGTGCGGCCGCGACATCGACGTCGTGTTCATCGAAGCCTTCCTCTAAGGAGGTCCGCCGTGTTGTACGTCTGCGCCACGCCGATCGGCAACCTCGGCGACGTCACGCCGCGGGTCCTGGACGCGCTGCGCAGCGTCGAGCTGGTGGCGGCGGAGGACACGCGCCGCACGCGCAAGCTCCTCAGCCACTTCGACATCCACGTGCCGCTGACGAGCCTCTTCCAGCACAACGAGGCGCAGAAGACAGAGGAGGTCCTGCGCCTGCTTCGCGACGGCAAGGACGTCGCGCTCGTGACCGACGCGGGTACGCCCGGCGTGCAGGACCCGGGGATGCGCCTCGTTGCGCGCGCCGTGGCACACGGACTCGAGATCGCCGTGCTGCCGGGGCCCTCGGCGGTGCTCACCGCGCTGGTGGCCGCCGGCTACGAGGGCGAGGGTTTCCGCTTTGTCGGCTACCTGCCGCGCCGGGCCCCGCAGCTCGACGCGTCCTTCCACGGCTGGCGCCGCAGCGGCGGCATCGTGGTGGCCTTCGAGACCGGCCAGCGTCTGCCGCGCAGCCTGGCCCTCCTCGCCGCGATCCTGCCCGACACGCACGTGGCGGTCTGCCGCGAGCTCACCAAGGTCCACGAGGAGATCGTGCGCGGCACTCTGGCCGACGTGAGCGCGCGCTACCCCGTCCCGGGACCGGACACCGACCACGCTGCCGCGATCCGCGGCGAGATCACGCTCGTCGTCGATCTCGGCGAGCCTATCGACGAGGCCGCCGCGGCTCGGCCGCAGGCCCGGACGGCGGCGGAGCGCCTGCTGAGCCGCGGCCTCTCGCGCCGCGACGCGGCCGCTGCGCTGCACGTGTGCCTCGGGATGCCGCGACGTGAGGCCGAGGCTCTGGTGCGCGAGGTCGCGGCCGAGGGCTGACGCCCGCCGCGCGGCCGCCCGGAGCCGACGCCCGCCGCGCGGCCACCCGGAGCCGACGCCTACGGCGGCCGTCGACTGCGGTCTGCTACACTCCGCCCATGGACCTCTTCGCCCGCATCGCCGAGCGGCCGCAGTTGCTCGACGGCGGCCTCGGCCTCGCGCTCATGGCGCGCGGCTTCGCCGCCGGGGAGTGCCCGGAAGAGTGGAATGCCTCGCACCCAGCCGAGGTCGCCGATATCCACCGCAGCTTCTACGCGGCCGGCTCGGACATCGTGAACACCAACACCTTCGGCGGGACCGCGCTGCGGCTCGAGGCGCACGGCCTTTCGGCCCGCGCGGTGGAGCTCAACGAGGCCGGCGCCCGATTGGCGACCGGCGTGCGCGACCGCGAGTTCCCCGGCCGCCTTGTCGCCGGCGACATCGGCCCGAGCGGCAAGATGCTCAAGCCCATGGGCGACGCCGATCCGGAGGCCCTGCGGGCGTCCTTCTTCGAGCAAGCCGCGGCGCTGGTCGCCGGCGGCGTCGACCTGCTCAACGTCGAGACCATGTTCGACCTCACGGAGGCGCGCGTCGCGGTGGAGGCCGCCGTCGCCGCAGCGGGCGGCCGCCCTGTGCTGGCGAGCCTGGCCTTCAAGCCTGCCGCCAAGGGCTACCGCACGATGATGGGCGTCTCGCCCGAGCAGGCCGTGCCGGCGTTGCTCGCCGCCGGCGCTGCTCTGGTGGGCTGCAACTGCGAGATCACCGCCGAGGCGATGGCCGATCTGGTCCCCATCCTGGCCGGGCTCAACGGCGGGACCACCTACGCGCAACCGAACGCGGGGCAGCCCAGATTGCAGGGCGACGCGACCGTCTACGACGAGACGCCGGCCCACTTCGCCGGCATTGTGGCTACCTACCCGGCGGCCGGGGCGGGCATCGTCGGCGGCTGCTGCGGCACGCCGCCGGAGTCCATCGCCGCGCTCGCCGCGGCGCTCGGCCGCTGACGCGTCCGGCGGCTCCCGCCGTTCCCGGCTCCCGCGGCCCATGTGAACGCCCATCGGGCACCGGACGGGCCTACCTCAAGCCGAGTCCGTCCCCTTCGGCGCCCTCGCAGGAGGCCTCATGACCGCGAAGACCGTCGCCCAGAAGGCGCGCCTCAAGCCCGGCACGGCGATCGCCGTGCTGCACCGGGCCCCGGGCGTCGTCGAATCGCTGGGGCTGCCCGAAGGTGGCAACTTCGTGGACTTCACCGAGGCCCAGCTTGTGCTCCTCTTCGTGAACACGCGTGCCGAGCTCGAGGCGCGGATGCCGCGGGCGGCCGCCGGGCTCGCTCCCGGGGCTGCGCTGTGGGTCTTCTACCGCAAATGCTCGAAGGCCGCGGGGCGGGACATGAGCCGCGACGACGTCTGGGCGCTCGCCGAGAAGCTGGGCATGCGGCCGCTGGGCTTGTTGGGCGTCGACGACACCTGGTCGGTGTTCCGGCTGCGGCAGGCGAAGTAGCGGTCGCGCGGCCGTCGGCCTAGCGTAGAGCCGAGCGCCGCCGGAAGACGGCGCCCACGGTGTCGAGGATCAGCCGCACACCGTGCATCGCCGTGAGCTGGCCGGGGCCGTCGTACTGCGGCGCCACCTCGACGAGGTCCATGCCGATCACGTTGCAGCGCGCCGCGATCGCCAGCAGGATGCTCTTGGCCTCGTAGTACGTGAAGCCGCCGGGCTCGGGCGTGCCGGTGCCCGGCGCGATCGCGGGGTCGAGGGCGTCGATGTCGAAGGTGATGTACACGTCGGCGCCCGGGGCGAGATGACCGACGAGGTCGTCGACGAGCGTGTCCTTGGCCTGCTCGCACCAGAAGGTACGTACTCCGCGCTGCCTCGCGAGGGCGATGTTGTCCGAGGCCGTGTGCAGACCGCGGATGCCGTACTGCGTGACGCCGCTCACCAGGCCATGCTCCTGCGAGCGGATGATGGGGCTCGCATGCGAGTACCTCTCGTCGCCCTCCTCGTCCCAGTAGTCCATGTGCGTGTCGAACTGCACGAGGTGGAACGGCGCCTTGCGCGCCCTGCTCACGGAGGTGAGCACCTGATAGAGGATCGAGTGGTCGCCGCCCAGGGTGACGGGGAAGAGGCCCGCCTCGACCACCGGCTGCAGGCGCTCCAGCACGGCGGTGAGGCGCCGCGGGGCCGTCTGCTGCGGCCCGAGGGCCACGTCGCCGCAGTCGACCCAGCGGACGCCGCCCATGAGCTGCACGCGCGCCTCACCGTCGTAGAGCGCGTCGGTGCCGTCGCGGTAGGCCCACAAAGTCGAGGCCTCGCGCAGCGCCCGCGGGCCCATGCGCGCGCCCGAGCGGCTGGTGGTGCCCTCGTCGTAGGGCACGCCGAGGACGGCGACGTCGCCGTCCGCGGTGGTCGGGCGGGTCACGTGCGGCGCCTTGAAGAAGGTGGCGATGCCGGCGAACGGCATCTCTCCGTTACCCATGAGTGCCTCCGCTCAGGAAGTCGCCCGTCACGAGCCCGCGGGGCTCTCCGCCGGCGACCACTCGTAGTTGTCCTTGAGGATCTTGAGGTTGAGGAGGAAGTCGGCCTGCTCGACGCCCGGGATCGTGCGGATGTGGTTGACCAGCACGTCGAAGACCTCTTCGCGGTCGTGGGCCACGACCCCGACGATGATGTCGAAGTTGCCGGCGCAGATGCTCACGTAGTCGACCTGCGGCAGTTCGGCGACCGCCTCGGCCACCGCTTCCAGCCGGTCGCCCGCCACGCGCAGGTTGATCTGCGCCCAGATGAGGCCGAGGTCCAGCGGGCTGGTCACGGCGACGATCTGGATGATGTTGGTGCGCAGCAGGCGCGCGACCCGCTGCCGCACGCTCGCCTCGGAGATGCCGAGGTCCTTGGCGATCGCCGTGTACGCCCGCCGTCCGTCGACCTGCAGGTGCCCGATGATGGCGATGTCGGTCTTGTCCAGTGCCTGCTTGCGCATGCCGCTCCTTTCGACCGCCCCATTCTACGAATGGCGTGGCGTGGTGGCCAGCGGCGTGCGATTTCTGCGCTGGGGTACGATACCTCCCGGACCACGAGGAGGCCTCATGAAGATCGCCCGCAAACCGTCCGCAGCGCTGCTCCCCACGCCCGTCGTGCTCCTCAGCGTGACCGGCGAGGCGGACACGCCCAACATCATCACGCTCGCCTGGGCGGGCACGGTGTGCTCGTCGCCGCCGATGCTGAGCGTGGCCATCCGCCCGTCCCGCTACTCCCACGAGCTCGTGAACGCGGCGCGCGAGTTCGTCGTCAACGTGCCGCGCGCCGCTCAGGTGGAACAGGTCGACCTCGCCGGCGTGTGGTCCGGCCGCGAGCACGACAAGTTCGCCGAGATCGGCTTCACGGCGCTGCCGGCGACGCAGGTCGCGGCGCCGCTGATCGCCGAGTGCCCCGTCAACATCGAGTGCGTCGTGCGCCACCAGCTGACGCTGGGCACGCACGACCTGTACATCGCCGAGATCGTCGCCACGCACTACGACGAGGACGTGCTCGACTCCCGCGGCCGCGTCCTGACCGGCAAGATCGCGACCATGGCCTACGCCGAGGGCGAGTACTGGTCGCTCGGCGAACAGCTCGGCAAGTACGGCCAGGCGTCCAAGCCCCTGCGCCCCAAGAACGGGTAGACTTACGCTCGTGCGCTTCTACATCACCACTCCCATCTACTACGTGAACGGCGAGCCGCATCACGGGCACGCCTACACCACGATCGCCGCCGACGTGCTGGCGCGCTTCCACCGCCAGCGCGGCGACGACGTCTTCTTTCTCACGGGCACGGACGAGCACGGCACCAAGGTCGCGCAGGCGGCGGAGGAGCGCGGGCTCACGCCGCAGCAGCACGTCGATCAGCTGGCGCCGCGGTACCGCGAGCTTGCGCGCGCGGTCGGCGCCAGCAACGACTTCTTCATCCGCACCACGGACCCGGAGCACGAAGCCTTCGTGCAGGCCTTCGTCGAGAAGCTCAAGGCCGCCGGAGACGTCGAGAAGCGCTCCTACGGCGGCCTCTACTGCACCGCCTGCGAAGGCTTCTGGATCGAGCGCGACCTCACGCCGGACGGGCTGTGCCCGGATCACGGCATCAAGCCAGTCTGGCTCGAGGAGGAGAACTACTACTTCCTGCTGAGCCACTACCAAGACCGGCTGGCCGAGTACTTCCGCGCGCATCCCGGCTTCGTCAGGCCGAAGTCGCGCTTCAACGAGGCCCTCGCCTTCATCGAGCAGGGCCTCGAGGACATCAGCATCAGCCGCTCGAGCATCACCTGGGGCGTGCCCGTGCCCTGGGACGCCGCGCAGGTCATCTACGTGTGGGTCGACGCGCTCATCAACTATCTCTCGGCGCTCACCTACGCGCGCCCCGGCGAGGACCTCACTTCGATCTACTGGCCGGCGTTCCACTTCCTCGCCAAGGACATCCTCAAGTTCCACGCCGTGATCTGGCCGGCCCTGCTGATGAGCGCCGGCTACGAACTGCCCGTGGGCGAGCTCATCCACGGCTACCTGCTGGTGGGCGGCGAGAAGATGAGCAAGACGCGCGGCAACGTGCTCGACCCGTTCGCGGTGATCGACGAGTACGGCGCCGACCCGCTGCGCTACTACCTCATGCGCGAGGTGACGCTCGGCCAGGACGGCGACGTGAGCCTCGACGGCCTGCGCACGCGCTACAACAGCGAGCTCGCCAACGAGCTCGGCAACCTCGTGAGCCGCAGCGTGAGCATGATCGTCAAGTACCGCGACGGCGTCATCCCCGAGGCGCCGGCCGGCGAGGTCGTGCAGGAAGTGGCGGCCGAGGGCGCGGCGATGGTGCAGGCCGCGAGCGCGCGCTACGAGGCCGCCGAAGTCACGGCCGCGCTGGACGCGATCTGGGAGTACGTGCGGCGCCTCAACCGTCTGGTGGAGGAAGAGGCGCCCTGGAAGCTCGCCAAGGACGAAGCTCAGGCCGGCAGGCTCGACGCGGTGCTCCACGGTCTCGCCGCCGGGCTGCGTCTCGTGGCCCTGGCCGTCTACCCCGTCGTGCCGGGAACCGCCGAGGAGGTCCTGCGGCGCCTCGGCCAGGCGCACGGCACGGCCGACCTGCGGCTCGACAAGGCCGTGTGGGCCGGGCTCTCGCCGGCCACGGTCGTCGCGGGCCCGTCGCTGTTCCCGCGCCTCGAGGCGGACGCCTGACGCCGTGGCGCGTCCGCCCGCTTTCGTGATGCTCGCCGCCCGTCGCCGCGCCGTGGCCGCCTGACGCCGTGAGCCTCACCGACCCCCCAAGCCTTGTCGACTCGCACTGTCACCTTGAGATGCTCGACGACCCCGGCAGCGCCGTGGCCGAGGCGCGCGCTGCCGGCGTCGGCGCGCTGCTGACGATCGGCATCGACGCTGCCACGTCGCGTCGCGCCGTCGAGTTGGCCGAGAGCCTGCCCGGCGTGTACGCCACCGTCGGCCTCCACCCGCACGATGCCGCCGCCCTCGACGACGAGCTCCTGGCGGAGCTGGAGTCGCTGGCGCGGCGCCCGTGCGTGGTGGCCATCGGCGAGTGCGGCCTCGACTTCTACCGCGACCTCTCGCCGCGCGACGCCCAGCGGCGCGCCTTCAGCGCCCAGATCGCGCTCGCGCGCCGCCTCGATCTGCCGCTCGTCGTGCACGTGCGCGAGGCCGGGGACGAAGCCATGGCGCAGCTCGCCGACGAGGCCGCCGGGCTCACCGTCGTGATGCACTGCTTCTCGTTGCCTGCTTGCGTGGACGAGTGCAACGCACGCGGCTACTACGCGAGCTTCGCCGGCAACGTGACCTACAAGAACGCCGCCGACCTGCGCGCAGCGGCCGCGGCCGTGCGCGAGGACCGGCTGATGGTCGAGACCGACGCGCCGTTCCTGGCGCCGGTGCCCAACCGCGGCAACAGCAACGTGCCGGCGTGGGTCGTGCACACCGCGGCCGTCGTCGCCGAGGCGCGCGGCTGGGACGCGGCGCGGACCGCCGCGGTGACGACGGCCAACGCGTGCCGCGTCTTCGGCATGGAGCCGCCGGAGCTGCCGGAGCCGCCGGAGATGCGCAGCTGAGCGCGGCGCCGCCCAGGAAGCCGTCGCCCGGGACGCCGTCGTCAGGGCGTCCGCCCGGAAGGCAGCACGGAGAGGCCGCGGGCGACCGCGGTCGCCCCCCGCGGCCCCCCGCCCTCAAGCGCTCCGGCCAGAACCACCTGGTCGACAAGAACATCCGGGGCGCGATCGTCGCC